>NZ_JBSFNS010000053.1:229-55381 GCF_053587275.1 Amycolatopsis sp. NPDC003676 | reverse complement strand
CCGTTAACTTGAAGGAAGCCTGGTGCCAAGTGCTCGAAGTCCTCAAGTGTCCAAGGCACGGTCACTACATAGTCAGGATCGTACGTTTGACATGCCCGTAGTAGCGCCGGATCAACCTGACCGTCACGATGCGGAATTAGTGCGAATCCTGCACCACCCCAGGCTTGGTTCGCTAAGTGAAGCGCCCGACGTGCCCAGTATTGCCAATGCTCACCACCATCAATAACGATTGCCACGCGGGCAGGGCGGAGGCCCCTGCTGATCGTCGAATAGGTGGTAGTCGCTCCAATCGTCATCGCGATACCCAATCACACTACGCACTGGTGGCGGAAGGTATTCGAGCTGGCTATTTCGTCAGCGCGTTGCAGGTCTCAGCTGTACCCCTCGCTCGCGCAACGCCTTCCATACGCTGCCCTTCGACTTCCCAGTGGCACGAGCGATGGCGTTGAGCGACTTCCCCTCACCGTAAAGCCGCACAGCCCAGTTGATCTCGTCCTTGGTCATCGGCTGGCACCGCATCTCGACGCCATGTTCGGCCAGGATCTTCAGCAGGCCGCCCTTGGATAGGTGGTGGATCTTGCACAGCTTGCCGGTCGATGTGCCGCTGCGGTAGGCACGAACCAACTCGGCGACGGTGTTGGCGGACAGCCGCCGATCCAGCCGACGTGGTTGAACCACGCTGCTGGCTTTGGCCGGCTGCCGCGGCGGCGTGGCAGCCAGCAGCCTGAGCACTCGCCGAAGCTGCTCTGCCTGTCGGTATTTTGAGTAGCGTCCCAGTAGGTCGACAGCGAAAACCCTTCTGACCTCGGTCGGAGGGGTTTTCTTGTGTCTCGGCACTTGACGTGGTTTGGCCAGATCGCACAGAAACCCCACACTTTTGAATCTGATCGGTTGTCCAGCATGCGCATGATGCCCGCGCGAACCCACCGGCTTCGACAGACTGTGTCGGTGGATCGGAGAGGCGTCGACGGCTCGTCGCGATCAAAACGGCTGACGCGCGATCGTGTTACGTAACTCCTTGTAACCGAGTAAATCCCGGGGACAGTGAAGGAATGAAAAAGACAGTCGATAGCGCCGTGCTCGACCGGGCGCTGGCGGATCTGGGCAGCGGCGAGAAGGTCTGGTCGAAGACGACGCTGGCCGAGCGTCGAGTACTGCTGAGTCGTGTCCATGCCTTGACCGGTCGGTACGCGGCGGACTGGGTGCGCGCGGCTACCGAGATCAAGAGCCTGGACGAGGATTCGCCCCTGTTGGGCGAGGAGTGGATGTCGGGGCCGCTCGCTCTCCTGAGCAGGCAGTGCGGCCGTCGTAGCCCTGCCGCGAAACCGCGATCGCCTCGCGATGCCGTTCCGCCCAGTCGACCAGGCCGGACAGCGAGTCGTACAGTTCGCGCGCCATCTCGGTCGCCTCGTACTCGACCCGCGGCGGGACCGTCGGGTAGACCGTGCGGGTCAGCAGGCCATCGCGTTCCAGGTTCCGCAGGGTGAGCGTGAGCATGCGGCGGCTGATCCCCTGCACCGAGCGTTCGAGTTCGGTGAACCGCACCGGACCGCGCGTCGCCTCCAGCAGGATGCCGATCACCCACTTCCCGCTGATCCGGTTCACGACCTCCATCACCGTGCACACCGCGAATTTCGCCGGGTCGAAGTCCGTGGCCTCGTCGGTCACAGCGATGTTCCCCTGGGACATGAAAGTGCCTCCTTCCGCACTTGCCCATGGTCACACATGATGGGCACTGTAACAAGAGATGCCCTGGCCACGACCAGCGGAAACTCTCCCCTGTGCCGGTTATGGAGGACTTTGTCATGCCCGAAACCGCTCGGCATCGCGGCGCGGCGCTCGCCGTGCTGTCGGCCGCCTCGCTGATGGTGGTGCTCGACAGCTCGATCGTCGCGGTCGCCCTGCCGGTGATCCAGACCGACCTCGGGTTCAGCGCGCCCGGGCTCGCCTGGGTGGTCAACGCCTACCTCGTCGCGTTCGGCGGCCTGCTCCTGCTGTCCGGACGCCTGGGCGATCTGGTCGGACGGCGGCGGGTGTTCCTCGTCGGCCTCGTCGTTTTCACCGCCGCTTCGCTGGCCGCTGGCCTTTCGCCCAACGCCACGACGCTGGTGGTCGCGCGGTTTATTCAAGGCGTCGGCGGTGCTCTGACGTCCGCGGTCGTCTTGGGCATGATCGTGACGCTCTATCCCGAGCCACGCGCCCGCGTCCGCGCGATCGGCGTCTACAGCTTCACCCAAGCCGCGGGCGCGTCGATCGGCATGGTCGCCGGCGGCGCGCTTACCCAAGGCCTCGATTGGCACTGGACCTTCTACATCAACCTGCCCATCGGCATCGCCGCGCTCGTGCTGACTCCGATGGTCGTCGCGTCCGACCGGGGTCTCGGACTGCGCACCGGCATCGACGTCCTGGGCGCGCTGCTGGTCACCGCTGGCGTGATGTTGCTGGTGCTGGGCATCGTGCAGGCTGGCGACGCTGGCTGGACTTTCCTGACGATCGCGACGCTTGCTTCCGCCGTCGTCCTGCTCCTGCTGTTCCTGCTGCGCCAGGCCCGGACGCGAACTCCGTTGCTGCCGCTGCGATTGCTTCGGGTGCGCGCGATCAGCGGCGCCAACCTGACGATGGTCGTGATGGTCGCCGGATTCCTGGGATTCCAGTTCGTCACCGCGCTGTACCTGCAGCAGGTCCTCGGTTTCGACGCGCTGACAACGGGTTTCGCCTTCGTCCCGACGCCGGTCATGATCGCCGCGTTCTCGCTCGGTCTCGCCGACTGGCTGAACACCCGCTTCTCCCCGCGCGCGGTCCTGGTCGCCGGGCTGCTGACGACGTCGGTCGCCTTCCTGTACCTGACCCAAGTCCAGACTTCTGGCGGCTACGCGTCGCACGTGCTGCCGTCGCTGGTCCTGATGGGAGCCGGGGCGGGGATGGCGATCCCGGCGCTGATGGGCTTGGCGATGTCCGCCGCGACGCCGGAGGACTCCGGGGTGACGTCCGGACTGATCACCACGACCCAGCAGGTCGGCGGCGCTCTCGGAACCGCCGTGCTGGCCACCGCCGCCGCGACCCGGACGGCCGAACTGCTCGGCGGGGGTGCTTCGGAGAAGGAGGCGCTGGCGTCGGGATTCCGAGTGGCTTACGGCTTCAGCGCCGGGTTGACCGCGCTCGCCGCGATCCTTGCCGCGGTGATCCTGGGCCGCCGAGCCGCTGCGGCTCCAGCCGACACCGCCGCCGAACCGGTCGCGTCCTGACGTCGTGCCTCGTGAGTGGCGATTCCGCATCGCCACTCACGAGACCGCGGCACTAGGTCGCTCGCCCTGTTGCCGCGAGGTAGCCGACCAGCCCGTGGTGCCCGCGCCGCATCATCCACGCGTGGTTGGCGCGGAAGAACGGCCGGGCGACGACGTCCAGCCTGCGCAGCAACGGTTTCCGCACCTGAACGTGCTGCGTGATCTCCAGCCGGGAACCCCCGCGCTCGGCATGGATCGTCCCGGCGAGCACCCCGTCGAGGTCGCCGCTCAGCCGGACGCGCACCCGCAGCCCCGCCGCGTCCTGCTGCTCCCGGTGCATCGCGATGACGATCCGGTACGGCAGCCTCGACCGGCAGACGATCCGGGCGGTGTCGTCGTCGACCTGGCGCACCGACTGGACGTCCGGCCACCACCGCGGATAGGACTCGAGGTCGACGATCGCGTCGAACACCCGTCCCGGGAGAGTCGGCAGCCACCAGTCGCTCCGGAACGAATACTCGGCGTCCCTCTTCTTCTCGAGGACCACAGACCGCCCCTCTCTCCCGGTCACCGGAACGCGTGCTTGTCGATCTTGACCGCCGTTTCCTAGGCTGGCCATCCCTTGGTACGCCGCCGCCTGAACCATCGAGGAGGCCTGCCGTGCCGTCAGCCGCCCGAACCGCCCTGGCCGCGGTGCTGACCGCGACGCTAGTCGGCTGCGGCTCCCCCGCACCGCCGCCGGCAGCGCCCGCTTTCACCGCGACCCTCACCTCGCCGACGAACGTCGTCCTGCACTGGCCGCCCGACCCGGCCGCGGCGGGCTACCTCCTCGAATACGCCAACGCCGCCGACGGCCCGTGGACCGCGCTGCAGTACCTCCCGCCCGGCCAGACCACTTATACCCACCCGAACCTGATCCCGGAAACGCCGTTCTACTACCGAGTCCGTTCGTTCGCCGGTCCGGTATCGGCGACAGTTACGGCTGGTGGCGCTTCCGGTACCGCCGCTCCCGCTGCCTCGAAGTCCGCCCCGGCCGACCTCACCGCGACCCACGCAGCTGACCAGAGCCTGCACTTCGCCTGGACCGACCACTCGACCGACGAAGCCGGTTTCCTGCTGGAGATCCGCCGCCCGGGCGCGCCGGATTTCGCCCCGGTCGAGGTGACCGATCCCAACGCGACGCAGTGCGCGCTGTCGCTCTTGCCCGGCGAACAAGGCTCGGCTTTCCGCATCCGAGCGCTGTCCTACGGCCCGCTTTCCCCTGTCGTCGAGCGCACGACCGGAAAGGACTGACCCCTTACCCCGCGCAGCGAAGAGCCGCCCGGCACGGAGACCGGGCGGCTCTTTGTGTCTCGCAGCATCGCGATGTGCGGCTGACGCGCGTCAGGCCGGGTTCAGCACCTCCGCGAGGAACTCGCCGGTGTAGCTCCCCTCGGTGGCCGCCACCTGCTCGGGCGTTCCCTCGGCGATGACCGTTCCGCCGCCGGAGCCGCCTTCCGGGCCCATGTCCACGATCCAGTCGGACGTCTTGATCACGTCGAGGTTGTGCTCGATCACGATCACCGTGTTTCCCTTGTCCACCAGACCGTTGATCACGCCGATCAGCTTGCTGATGTCCTCGAAGTGCAGGCCGGTGGTCGGCTCGTCGAGGATGTAGACGGTCTTGCCGGTGGAGCGCTTCTGCAGTTCGCTCGCCAGCTTCACGCGCTGGGCCTCGCCGCCGGACAGGGTCGGGGCGGGCTGGCCGAGCCGGACGTAGCCGAGACCGACGTCGACGAGGGTCTGCAGGTGCCGGTGGATCGCCTTGATCGGCTCGAAGAACTCGGCCGCCTCCTCGATCGGCATGTCCAGCACGTCGGACACCGTCTTGCCCTTGTAGTGCACCTCGAGCGTTTCCCGGTTGTACCGGGCGCCCTTGCACACCTCGCACGGGACGTAGACGTCCGGCAGGAAGTTCATCTCGATCTTGATCGTGCCGTCGCCCGCGCACGCCTCGCAGCGCCCGCCCTTGACGTTGAACGAGAAGCGGCCCTGCTGGTACCCGCGGACCTTCGCCTCGGTGGTCGCGGCGAACAGCTTGCGCACGTGGTCCCACACGCCGGTGTAGGTGGCCGCGTTGGACCGCGGCGTGCGGCCGATCGGCGACTGGTCGACACGCACCAGCTTGTCCACGTTGGCGAGGCCGTTGACCCGGGTGTGCCGGCCCGGGACCTGGCGCGCGCCGTTGAGCTTGTTCGCCAGCACCTGCGCGAGGATGTCGTTGACCAGGGTCGACTTGCCCGACCCGGACACGCCGGTGATCGACACGAGGCAGCCGAGCGGGAACGACACGTCGATGCCGCGCAGGTTGTGCTCGCGCGCGCCCACCACGGTGAGCTGCCGCTTCTTGTCGACCGGCCGCCGGATCGCCGGGATCTCGATCTGGCGCCGCCCGGACAGGTACGCGCCGGTGATCGATTCCTTGTTCTTCAGGATCTTCTTGTACGGGCCGCTGTGCACGATGTGCCCGCCGTGCTCGCCCGCGCCCGGGCCGATGTCGACCACCCAGTCGCTGGCCCGGATGGTGTCCTCGTCGTGCTCGACCACGATCAGCGTGTTGCCGAGGTTGCGCAGCCGCGTGAGCGTCTCGATGAGCCGGTGGTTGTCGCGCTGGTGCAGGCCGATCGACGGCTCGTCCAGCACGTACAGCACGCCCACCAGGCCGGAGCCGATCTGCGTCGCCAGCCGGATGCGCTGCGCCTCGCCGCCGGACAGCGTGCCGGACGCGCGGTCGAGCGACAGGTAGGTGAGCCCGACGTCGAGCAGGAAGCGCAGCCGCGCCTGGATCTCCTTCAGCACCGCGCCCGCGATCATCGCCTCGCGCGGGCCGAGGACCAGGTGGTCGAGGAACTCCGACGCCTCCGCGATGGACAGCGCGCAGACCTCGGCGATCGACCGGTCGCCCTGCGTCGCGTGCTCCAGCGTGACCGCGAGGATCTCCGGCTTGAGCCGGGTGCCCTGGCACGCCGGGCACGGCACCTCGCGCATGTAGCCCTCGTACCGCTCGCGCATGTACTCCGAGTCGGTCTGCTCGAGGCGGCGCTCCAGGAACGGGATGACGCCCTCGAAGGCCGCGTAGTACGAGCGCTGCCTGCCGTAGCGGTTGCGGTAGCGGACGTGCACCTGCTCGTCGACGCCGTGCAGCACCGCCTTCTGCACCTTCGCCGGGAGCCGCCGCCACGGCGTGTCCATGCGGAACCCGACCGCCTCCGACAGCGATTCCAGCAGCCGCAGGAAGTAGTCGGCGCTCTGCCCGCCGGCCCACGGCGCGATGGCTCCCTCGGACAGCGACAGCTCGTCGTCCGGCACCACGAGTTCCGGGTCGACCTCCTTGCGGATGCCGATGCCGGTGCACTCGGGGCACGCGCCGTAGGGCGAGTTGAACGAGAACGACCGGGGTTCGAGGTCCTCGATCGCCAGCGGGTGGCCGTTGGGGCAGGCCAGGTTCTCGGAGAAGCCGCGCACGCGGTGCGGGTCGTTCTCGTCCAGGTCGACGAAGTCGAGTTCGACCAGGCCGTCGGCCAGCCGCAGCGCGGTTTCCACCGAGTCGGTGAGCCGCTGCCGCGCGCTGGTCTTGACCGTGAGCCGGTCGATCACCACGCCGATCTGGTGCTTTTCCTGCTTCTTCAGCTTCGGCGGGTCGGTGAGCGGGTGCACCGTGCCGTCGACGACCACGCGCGCGTAGCCCTGCTGCTGCAGGTTCTGGAACAGGTCGAGGTACTCGCCCTTGCGCCCGCGCACGACCGGCGCGAGCACCTGGAACTTGGTGCCCTCGGGCATCTCCAGCACCTGGTCGACGATCTGCTGCGGCGTCTGCTTGCTGATCGCCTCGCCGCACTTCGGGCAATGCGCCTTGCCGGCGCGGGCGTAGAGCAGCCGCAGGTAGTCGTAGACCTCGGTGATGGTGCCGACGGTCGACCGCGGGTTGCGCGAGGTCGACTTCTGGTCGATCGACACCGCGGGCGAGAGGCCCTCGATGAAGTCGACGTCCGGCTTGTCCATCTGCCCGAGGAACTGCCGGGCATACGCCGACAGCGACTCCACGTACCGCCGCTGCCCCTCGGCGAAGATCGTGTCGAAGGCAAGGCTCGACTTGCCCGACCCGGACAGGCCGGTGAACACGATCATGCTGTCGCGGGGCAGATCGAGATCCACGCCGCGGAGGTTGTGCTCGCGCGCTCCGCGAACAACGAGGCGATCAGCCACGCCTTCGTCCCTTCCATCGTTCTGCTCGGTGGCCCGCCGGGAGATCCGGTGCCGGCGGACGTGCCCAGGGTAGGGACGACCACCGACAAAAACCGGACCGCACGTGTTCTGCCTGGGCTTTTCCGCTCTCCGGGGGCCGGGGGAAGCGGCCCGCGGCGGGGTCGCCGGACGCTGTCGGAGGCCCCGCGCGGCAGAGCGGATGCGCGGGCTGGCCCGGTTCCACGATACAGGTCCGCGAAGGCTGCCCGGCCCCGGTGCACGGCGGGTGCACGGCCCTCCCGAACCGGCGCGGGGCAGGGCGTTCCGGCGGGTTTTCCGGAAGTTGTCGTACCCGGCCGATACGTTCTGGGCGTGGCGAGCGACGAAGCCGGAGCAGTGCGGATCTACGCGGCGGGGAGAGGCGGCGACAGCCCGGGACCGGGCGGCTGGTCCGCGCTGCTGAAGTACGGAGAGCATCAGAAGTCTCTTGCCGGAGGGGCGGCGGACACGACCGCAGGCCGCATGGCGGTGACGGCGGCGCTGGAAGCACTCGAAAGCTTGAAACGGCCGGTCCGCGTGCACCTCTACAGCGACAGCGAGTATCTGCGCACCGCGCTGAGCGACCAGGCGTCCGACGACCTCCTCTCCCGGCTCCGCACCTGTGCCGCCCGCCACCAGATCACCTGGCGCACGGCCGACGATCCGGACACCCGCGCCCTCCTCGCCGAACTGGCCGACCGCGCGACGGAAGCCCGTCCCAGCGGGCGGCCGATCGCCCCGCCGGAAGACGACGAGTGCAGGCACGGCATGACCAAGGCCTACTGCGCCGACTGCCGCCAGCTCGACGCGGGAGTCCTGCCGACCGGATACCGCACGGCGGGCGGCAACGCTTACCACAACGACGCCGACTGCTACTGGCTGCGCAGGGGCCAGCAGCGGCAGGAGCGGATGGGGCGCGACACCCACGAGATCGTCCGGATCGCCTGGGCGGCGGTGATCCCGGGCGAGCTCGCACCGTGCGAACACTGCTGCACGCCGGAGTGGCTGCAGCGGAATCGGCGCGGCGGAGGGTTCAGCCGCTCTGCATGACGCACCGGACCCGGTCGAACCGGCCCGCGGCGAGGTCGTCCTCGCGGATCAGCCAGTACAGCACGCCGACGTCGCCCCACATCAAGCCCGCGTCGCCGTCGCTGTCGATCTGGGCGAGCAAGGCCCAGCGCAGCGCTTCGTCGGCGAGCTCCGCCTCGGCCGCGTCGTCAGGCAGGACCGCCGCGGCGACCTCGTCCTCCGGCGGCCCCTGGATCGGCCACGAGCAGCCGCCGATCTGGTGGTACGGCGCGGCCGTCGACTCGCTCAGGTGGTCGAAGAACTCCTCGGACCAGTTGCTGGGATCGGAAAGCGGGAGCCCGTCGCGGGCGAGCGTGCGGCGAAGCACCTCCTGCTCGGAGTTCGGGAACGTACCGGTGATTTCCGCGGACACCTCCAGCCGCGGATAGACGTCGACGCCCTCCGGCGCGGCCCGTTCGGCGGTCTCGGCGCCTGCCGGAACGACCACGACCCCGCCGAGCGCGGTCAGATCGACCGGCCCCTCGGCCTCGAACCAGTCGTCGCAGTAGAAGAACAGCAACGAACCCGACGCGGGCAGCTCGATCCCGCCGGGCACCCGGGGCAGCGCCGCGCAGTCCACTGAGGCGACGAAATTCATCGGCAGCTCGCCACGCCAGGCCGGCCATTCCACGTCCGCGGGCAACGCCGGGCTCCCGCCGAGACAGCCGACGCGGACGCCGTTCCCGGCGGTGTTCAGCCGCGCCGCGGGCCGGAAGACGGTTTCCCACGCCTCGGCCACGTCCGGCGGCAGGTTCTCGCGCGCCAGCTCGGCGAGCGGGTCGATCCAAGAGGTCATGCGACGATCTTGACAGCAGGCACCGACAAAAACGGCCGCGTGGCCGCCGCGCGGGTGATCCGGCTACCGTGGGGACTCGTGAACATCGCCGACACTTACACCGGACACGTCGAACCGGGCGGCGACGCCGCGCGCCGGACGCTGGACGGGCTGACCATCACCAAGCTCTCCGTTGGCCCGATGGACAACAACGCGTACCTGCTCGTGTGCCGCGCGGAGAACGAAGCGCTGCTGATCGACGCGGCCAACGACCCGGAGCGCATCTCAGACCTGATCGGCCACGGCCCCGACCGCCCCGCGCTGCGCACCGTGGTGACGACCCACCAGCACGCCGACCACTGGCAGGCGCTGGGCGCGGTAGCCGGAGCGAACGGCGCGAACACCGCGGCGCACCCCCTGGACGCGGAACCGCTGCCGGTGCCCCCGGACTTCCTGGTCGAACACGGAGACACCCTGAAGGTCGGCGAGGTGACACTCGAGGTGATCCACCTGCGCGGCCACACGCCCGGGTCGATCGCGTTGCTGTACCGGGATCCGTCCGGCCACCCGCACTTGTTCACCGGGGACTCGCTGTTCCCGGGCGGGGTCGGGAAGACTGGAACTCCGGAGCAGTTCACGTCGCTGCTGGACGATGTCGAGTCGCGGATTTTCGATCAGCTGCCGGACGACACATGGTTCTACCCGGGACACGGGGACGACTCGACGCTGGGCGAGCAGCGGCCGCATCTGACGGAGTGGCGCGAACGCGGCTGGTGAACTAGGCGTGTTCTGAAACGGGGCTGTCTCCCGGAGGCGGCCCCGTTTGCTCTTGAGCCCCACTCATCCGCCGTCCACAGAAGACTGACTGATCACCGCCGACGGCGGAACAACCCCCGGCGTTTCGGCGGGGCCAGCACGTCCGCCATCTCCTGCAGGAAAGCCTTCTCGTCCACCGGCACACCGTCCTGCCGAGGCACGTACCCGCTCGCCAGCCACTCCCCCAGCCGTGCCGTTCGCCCGTTTCCCCGGCCCTCGTTGGCCAGCGTGAAGAAGCGGCAGACGGACGAGCCGGCGGGGAGCACGATCGCGGCGAAATACGACTCGGCGGGTCCGATCGCGCCGGCGAAGGCGACCAGCAACAGTTCGTGCCCGTCGATTTCCGTCAGCCGGCCGTGCGGGACGTCCAGCGGGCGGCGCTGCTCGGCCGGCAGGTAGGCGCCGATGTCCGCCCAGCCTTTCGCCAGGAATTCGTTGGGGGTCTGGTTTCCCGCCCGCATCCCGGAGAGCAGGAGGGCGCCGTAATCCAGGGCGGCCGGTCCCAGCACCCGGGTCACGAACACGAAATTGTGCGGTTCCCGCGGTACCGACGGGTCGTCGGCTAGCGGGCCTTCCGTTGCGTCGGCGGCGACCTCGGCGGACGAACGGAAGCGGATCTCGTCGCCCTGCTGAACGGTCAACTGGGTCATTTCCCCGGCACGCCACAAGTAAACGTGCGGCGACAGCTCGCGCGGGCCTTCGACGAACAGTTCGGCCGTGCGTTCGGCCACCCCGGTCAGCGTGCCGTACGAACCTTCCTCCTGCGGAAAGAACAGCAAATGCCGGTCAGTGGGAACGGCGCACACCAAGCCGCCGGGCGGCACGTCTTTTCCGGTCAGTTTCCGGTACAGCTGGTCGAAAACGAGCACCTGGCTGGCAATGGACCCGGATTCCCCGGACAGCAGATGAAATGCGCCGCCGTCGGCGATGTGCACTATTTCGTGCCGTTCGACCGGCAACGCGGCCAGATTCCGTTCCGCCTGTTCCAGCGGGGTGCCCTGGGAATCGTCGATCGAGCGGGTCACGTACTCCCCGTCCACTTCGACGCCCGGCGGCACCTCGAACGTCAGCACGGCGTACAGGCCAGGTGCGAATTCGGGCGTCGTGCCATCGCCGGGGGCCAGGAATTCCGCCGGGACGAGCCGGAGCGTCAACTCGCCGTGTGCTGCTGTCATCCACCCTAGCTTTCCGTGCGATTCGTCCCGGTCGACCGGGATGGTACGGAAAATCCCCGGCCTCGTGAGGGGAATTCGGCCGTCTTCGTGCCCGAAGCATTGCCGGGCGGCGCGATACCCGGTACGACACATCAAGGTCAACTCGAAGTCGGGAGACGGCATGACAGGTCAGTTGTGGTCACGGCGGACGCTGCTCGGCGGCGCGGCGGGCAGCGCGGCGCTCTTCGTAGCCGGCTGTGCGGCGAGCCAGGGACCCCGGGCCGCCGCCGCACCGGCACCGGGCGCGCGGGTGATGATCATCCGGCACGGCGAAAAACCCGCCGGTTCGAGCGGGCCGCAGGGCATCGACGCGAACGGCGCCGCCGACTCGCATTCGCTGACCGTCCGCGGCTGGACCCGGGCCGGCGCGCTCGTCGAACTGTTCGCCCCGTCGACCGGCGCGCTCCGCGACGGGCTGGCCCGTCCGACGGCCGTCTACGCCGCGGGCGGAGACGGCGGCGAGGGCACCCGGCCGCGCGAAACCGCCACGCCGCTGGCCGAACGGCTCGGCGGGAAGCTCGTCACGACCTACGCGAAAGGCAGCGAAGCCCAGCTCGCCGCCGAGGTCTCGCGCCGTGCCGAACCGACGCTGATCAGCTGGCAGCACGAGGAAATCCCGGCGCTGGCCGCCGCGTTCGGCGCGACCGCGCCGAAGAAGTGGCCGGACGACCGGTTCGATCTGGTCTGGGTCCTCACCCCGGCCGGTTCCGGGTGGACGCTCGCCCAAGTCCCGCAACTGCTGCTCGCCGGCGACCGGCCGGACCCGATCCAGTGACCCGTGCGGCCGGTGCGCCTGCCAAGAACGCACCGGCCGCACGAGAATCGAACTTCAGTTCTGCCGCTCGTAAGGCAGCTTCTCCCCCGCCTCCACGGCGAACGGCAGGTGATTCCCCTCAGGCGGCAACGGGCACGTCGCGAAGTCCGTGAACGCGCAAGGCAGGTTCACGGCCCGGTTGAAGTCCAGCGTCACCGTTCCGTCCTCGGACGAGGCGACCGGCAGGGAACGGTTCGCGGCATACGTGGTAACACCGCTGGTCGAGTCGGTGAAAAGAATGCTGTACCCGCCGGTCTTGCCGTTGAACGCCGTCAAAACATGCTCGACACCGTCACGCTCGAAGACAACCCGGCCCGGCGCGGTGTAGACATGCGACAGTCCTTCCACTACCGCGCCGACAGTCGTCGGGCGTGGTTCGTCGAAGGCTTCGAAGCGGCCAGTCAGGACCCACGCCGGATCGGGTTCGTACGCGGGTACGCCGTGGAATTCGCGCAGCACCGGGGCTTTCGGGTCGTGCACGCGGATCAAGTAGCCCGACCGGCGCGCGACCTCGATTTCCACCGAGCCCGCCGTCACGCGGGTGCCCGCGCCGCTGTTCACCAGCTCGAACCGGTGGACATCAGTCAGCAAAGCGCCTTCGTGCCGCAACTCCCCGCCAGCCGGGTCGACGTAGGCGGCTTCGTCGTCCTGCCACCATCGGCCGGGCAGTCCGGGGTAGGTGCGGGGCGAATTCTCGAGCCAGTCGAGCGACACCAGCGCCAGCCAGCCGTACGGATCGGCCAGCGTCTTTTCCCGTTCCGCTTTCCAGTCCTGCCACGCCTGTGCGAACTCCACCGCCATGTCCGGATCCCTTCAGAGAGTGTCCACGGCACAACACCGGCCCCGGCATGGCATTCCGGCTCCCAGCACGTGAGAACGGTAGGGTCGCCGGGTGGCGGAGCAGACGGAACAAACCGTGGAGATCTACACCGACGGCGCGTGCAGCGGCAACCCCGGGCCGGGCGGCTGGGGCGCGCTCCTGCGGTACGGCAAGCACGAGCGCGAGCTGTACGGGGCCGAGGACACCGTCACCACCAACAACCGCATGGAGCTGATGGCTCCGATCCGCGCGCTGGAAAGCCTCACCCGCGCGGCCGTGGTGCGGATCTACACCGACAGCACGTACGTCCGCAACGGCATCCTCCAGTGGATGCCGCGCTGGAAGAAAAACGGCTGGCAGACGCAGGCGAAGCAGCCGGTCAAGAACGCCGACCTCTGGCAGCGCCTCGACGCCGCCTGCCAGCGGCACGAGGTCGAATGGCTGTGGGTCAAGGGCCATGCCGGGCTTCCGGAGAACGAGCGCGCGGACAAGCTCGCGGTCAAGGGATCGCAGGAAGCCGCCGCGGCCGGGGTGCGCCGGGCCCGCGGCTGAACCGTGCGGATCAACTCCCGCGCTTGGCCTTACCGGTTCGACAAGGTTCCGTGGACCGAGATCGCCGCTCGGTTTCGCGAGACGGCGGCGGCGCATCCGGAGTTCCGCCACCTCGCGGACATCGTCGCGACAGCGTTCTGGCCCGCGAAGGCGAGCACCGGCTGACGGGACTCGCCTCGATGCACGATCTGGTCGTCGCGGCCCGCCCGCTTCCGGCGGTCCCGCTGTTCTGGCGGTTCATGATCGAGAAGTTCGGCGCAGCGTCCGTCCACCGACAAAAAAATTAGTCTTGACAAGGAGAACAATCGGCGGGCAAGCTCGGCAGCATCAGAACGCCGAGAGGACAAGCCATGCCGAAGTTCACGACCGTCGCCGAGTACGTCGCCGCGCAGCCCGAAGCGCTCCGCGAGGTCTACTCCGCTCTGCTGCCCGTGCTCGACGACGCGATGCCGAACCCGGCCGAGCTCTACCACGGCGCGCCCACCTGGAAGGCGGGCAAAAACCCGGTCTGCCTCGCGAAGGCGTACAGCTCGTACGTGACGCTCGCCTTCTGGCGCGGCCAGCTGCTCGACGGAGGTCTCGAACCGAGCGCCCGCGAGATGGCGCACGTGAAGCTGCGCAGCGCCGGGGACGTCGAGGCGAAGCAGATCGCCGCCTGGGTGCGGCAGGCTCTCGCGCTGGAGACAGAATCAGCGGCGTGACCAACCCCTGCCCCTGCGGGCTGCCCGAGCCCTACGCCGACTGCTGCGGCCGGTTCCACCGCGACGACCAGCACGCCCCGACCGCCGAGCGGCTGATGCGGTCGCGATACTGCGCGTTCGCCGTCGGCGAGCCCGATTACCTCCTCGAGACCTGGCATCCGGACACCCGCCCGAAGCGGCTGCGTCTCGATCCCGCGCAGGAGTGGACCCAGCTGGAGATCCTCGGCCGGACCGGCGGCTCGCTGCTGCAGAATGAGGGGACCGTCGAGTTCCGCGCGCACTACCGCCACCAGGGGCGCGACGACTCCCAGCACGAGAACAGCCGGTTCGTCCGCGAGGGCGGGCGCTGGTACTACGTCGACGCGCTCTAACGAGAACCGCGGGCGAAAATCGGGCGAAAAGACCCCGTCGAGGTCTGTTCCCGGACGCTCCGGGCGGCTACGATCACCGGCAATCGTTAAGGAACTTTACTAACAATCGCCGCCGCCAGGAGCCCGAGGAGGACCGCTCGTGACCCCACGCCGGCCAAGAATGCCCGGACGGCTGTTAGCAGTCGCCGCTCTGACCGCCGCGTTGATCCCCGGCGTCGCCGGGGCCGCTTCGGCCGGGCCGGAACCCGGACAGGCCGCGATTCCCGGTTATCTGATCCAGTCCTCGGCCAAGGTGTCCGACGACGCCTCGGTGTCAAAGCCCGGCTTCGACGCGAAGGGCTGGTACCCGGTCGGCTCGCAGTCGACGGTCTACGCGGGACTGCTCGCCAACGGCCGCTACTCCGACCCGTTCTACTCCACGAACATGAAGAACGTGCCGGCCGCGGACTTCAAGGTCCCGTGGTGGTACCGGGCCGACATCAAGGTCGCGGACCCGTCGCAGCGCACCTACCTCGACATCAGCGGCGTGCTGTCCAAGGCCGACATCTGGGTCAACGGCACCCGCGTCGCGACCAAGGACGACGTCAACGGCCCCTACACCCGGCACGACCTCGACGTGACCAAGCAGGTCCACGAGGGCGTCAACAGCGTCGCGTTCAAGGTCTACCCGAACGACCCGAACAACGACCTGTCGATGGGCTGGATCGACTGGGCGCAGACCCCGCCGGACCAGAACATGGGTCTCGCCCGCGAGATCGTCGTCCGGCACAGCGGGCCGGTCGCGCTCCGCGGCGCGCACGTGGTCACGAAGCTGAACGTGCCCGCGCTCGACCACGCCGACCTCACGGCGAAGGCCGACGTCCGCAACGACTCCGACTCCGCGGTCCGCGCCACGGTGTCCGGCACCGTCGCGGGCAAACCGGTGAGCCAGGACGTTTCCCTTGCCGCGCACGAGAAGAAGACCGTCTCGTTCCCGGTGATCGGCGTCGACAAGCCGCAGGTGTGGTGGCCCGCCGGCATGGGCGGGCAGCCGATGCAGCAACTCGACCTGACCGCGACCGTCGGCGAGACCACGTCCGACGCGAGCCACTCCAGCTTCGGCATCCGCGACGTCAAGGCCCCGCTGAACTCCAGCGGCGGACGGCAGTACCTCGTCAACGGCAAGCCGCTGATGATCAAGGGCGGCGGCTGGTCCCCCGACCTTCTGCTGCGCTGGGACGCGGGCCGCGCGGCCGACAAGCTCGCCTACGTCAAGAACCTCGGCCTCAACACGGTGCGCCTCGAAGGCCACATCGAACCCGACGCGTTCTTCGATCTCGCGGACCGGATGGGCGTGCTGACCATGCCCGGCTGGGAATGCTGCGACAAGTGGGAAGGCCAGGTCAACGGCGACGAGAAGGGCGAGCCGTGGACCGAAGCGGACTACCCGGTCGCCAAGGCGTCCATGACCGCCGAGGCCGAGCGGCTGCGCGACCACCCGAGCGTGCTGTCCTTCCACATCGGCAGCGACTTCGCGCCCGACGCGCGGATCGAAAAGGGCTACCTCGACGCGCTGGCCGCGGCGGACTGGCCCGCGGCGGTGATCTCCGCGGCCTCGGCCAAGGCGTCGCCGAAGCTCGGCCCGTCCGGGATGAAGATGAACGGCCCGTACGACTACGTCCCGCCGAACTACTGGTACGACAAGGCGCACAAGGACGCGGGGGGCGCGTGGAACTTCAACTCCGAGACCAGCGCCGGGCCGGACATCCCGACGATGGACACGCTCAAGCGGATGATGACGCCCGCCGAGCTGGAAACGCTCTGGAAGAACCCGGCCGCGCCGCAGTACCACCGCTCCGAGTCGGACACCTTCGCCAACCTGAAGATCTTCGGCGACGCGCTGGCCGGCCGCTACGGCAAGCCGACGGGCCTCGACGACTTCGTCCGCAAGGCGCAGCTGGCGCAGTACGAGAACGTCCGCGCGGAGTTCGAATCGCACTCCCGCAACTTCACCGACTCCAAGGACCCGTCGACCGGGCTCATCTACTGGATGCTCAACAGCGGCTGGACGTCGCTGCACTGGCAGCTGTTCGACGCCTACCTCGACCAGAACGGCTCCTACTTCGGGGCCAAGAAGGCGAACGAGCCGCTGCACATCCAGTACTCGTACGACACCAAGTCCGCTGAGGTGGTCAACTCCACCACGAAGAAGGCGTCCGGCCTGACCGCCACCGTCGAGCTGTTCAACACTGACGGCACGAAGAAGTTCTCGAAGACCAAGAAGGACCTCTCGGTCAACGGCGGCGGCGCGCACGCGAAGGCACTCGACATCGGTTCGGTCAGCGGGCTTTCGTCGACCTACCTGGCGAAGCTGGTGCTCACCGATTCGGCGGGCAAGGAGGTCAGCCGGAACGTGTACTGGCTGTCCACCAAGGACGACAAGCTCAACTGGAGCAAGTCGGACTGGTACTACACGCCAACTTCGTCGTACGCCGACCTGTCCGGGCTGTCGAAGCTGGGCGCGGCGAAGGTGGCCACCACGGCGACCTCCGCGCCGGGTCCGGACGGCACCACTGTCACCACGGTGAAGCTCACCAACACCTCGTCGGGCAAGACGCCAGCGTTCATGGTGGACACGCACCTGGTGGACAGCGCGGGCACTCCGGTGCTTCCGGTGTCGTGGTCGGACAACCAGGTCAGCCTGTGGCCGGGCGAATCGGTGACGATCATCGCCACCTACCGCACGGCCGACCTGCACGGCTCGGCTCCGTCGGTGCGGGTCGCGGGCTGGAACACCGGCACGCAGACCGTCCACGCGTAAGCGCTGTGGGACTAGCGGGTTCGCCCGCTAGTCCCACAGCCGACGCTGTCCGGGATCCGGATCGGACACCGTCGTGCTGACGTCGTCGAACAACCGGGTCACGCGGTCCTCCGGTGTGTAGGCCGCCCATCCCGGATCGCCGGTCGCCACGAACCGGACCCACGTTCCGAACATCTCTTCCGCCATCGCCCGCAGCCGCTCCGGATCGGGGCGGGCGATGGCGAACATAAAGCGCCAGTTGGGGTTGCGGACGTCGTCGAACACGAACGGCAGGTCCACCCCGTGCGCCGCGCCGAGGCCCTTCCCGCGCGGCGCGATCCGCCAGTCCAGCCGGTACATCCACGCCGTGCCGCCCGCCGCGTGCTGGGTTTCCGCGAGCCGGATCGCCGGCAGCCACCAGTCCCCCGCCGTGCGGACGCGGTTCACCAGCTGGTCTTCCGGCCAGTCCGGCAGCAGCTCCCGGTACGCCTCGGTCATCCGGGCGATGACGTCCGGTTCGAGCATCGTCGACCCGGTGCCGAGCAGTTTCGCGCCGCCGGTTTGCAGCCAGGAGAACAGGTCCTGCTCGTCGGCCGTGGTTCCGGTGAGGATCCGGACCTCTCGGGCCGCACCGTCCGCCACCGCTTCGCCGGGCCGCTGCGGCAGCAGATCCCCGTCGACCACCACGCGATACGTCACGAGGGTGCCGAGGTGAGCCGTAACCCGTTGTTGCGCGGTCAAAATCTCCGTGACCGGCAGCGTGGACAGGTCTGCGTCCCCCAGCTCGGCCAGCACCGCCTCGCCGACCGCTTCCGCCTCGGCCGGAGTGTGCACGACGGAACCGACGCCGGTGCCGCTCTGCACGATCGCCTGGCTGAACAGCCCTTTCGCGGCCGGAACCGCCAGCAACGTCCCCACCGTGCGGCCGCCGTTGGACTGCCCGGCAAGCGTGACGCGCCGCGGGTCGCCGCCGAACGCGGCCACGTTGTCGCGGACCCATTCCAGCGCCAGAACCTGGTCGTGCAGCGAGAGATTCCCGTCGGAAACCCCGGGCAGCCGGAGCATGCCGAGCACCCCGAGCCGGTACGCGACGGTCACGACGACCACGCCGCGGCGCGCGTACGCGGACGCGTCGAACTGGTGCGGCGCGCCCATCACCCCGCCACCGCCGTGGATCCACACCAGCACCGGATACGAGCCGGGTGCTTCGGGCGCGTAGACGTTGACGTACAGGCAGTCCTCGTCGCCGATGAAGCGTTTCCCGGTCACGTCGGGCTGCGGTGCTTTGGCGGCGAATTCCGTCGCGTCGCGCACTCCGGTCCAGGACGCCACCGGCACCGGCGGCCGGAACCGCAGCTCCCCCGTCGGCGGCTGCGCGAACGGCACCCCCAGGAAGCGCCCGACTCCGTCCCGCACCTCGCCGCGGACAGCACCGGCCCGCGTCTCCACCGTCGTCACGACCGGCAGCCTAACCCCGGCCCCCTCGCGGGCCGGAAAGCCGCGGGCGATGATTACGCCGTGGAAATCGCAGCGGAATTGGTGGCGCTGGTCCTGACGGTCCTCCTGGTGACCGTCGTCGCGCGCCGGATGGACTGGTCGGCGCCGCTGTGCCTGGTCGCGGTCGGCGTCGGGGTGTCGTTCGTCCCCGGGGTGCCGCAGTACGAACTGGACCCGGAGATCGTCCTCGTCGGACTGCTGCCGCCGCTGCTGTACTCGGCGTCGCTGCAGACGTCGCTGGTCGCGTTCCGCAAGCTGCGCGGGCCGATCGCGCTGCTGTCGGTCGGGCTGGTGGTGTTCACCGCGTTCGGCGTCGGCCTGGTCGCCTGGCTGGTCGTGCCGGGATTGCCGCTGGCCGCCGGGATCGCGCTCGGCGCGGTCGTCGCTCCGCCGGACGCGGTGGCCGCGAGCGTGGTCGCGCGGCGCGTCGGGATGCCGCGCAAGCTCGTCCGGCTGTTGGAAGGCGAGAGCCTGTTCAACGACGCTGCCGCGCTCGTCGCGCTGCGGACCGCGATCGCGGCGATCGCCGGCGCGGTCAGCCTCTGGCAGGTCGGTCTCGACTTCCTGCTCGCGGCCGTCGGCGGGATCGTCGTCGGCTTCCTAGTCGGGCTGATCGTGACGTACGTGCGCGCGAAGCTGGAGGACACGCTCACCGACACCGCCCTGTCGTTCGCGGTCCCCTTCGCGGCCTACCTGCTGGCTGAAGCGGTGCACGGATCCGGCGTGCTCGCGGTGGTCGTCACCGGACTCATCCAGGGACACCAGACGCCGCGGATCCAGTCCGGTCCGTCGCGACTGGCCAGCAGGCTGAATTGGGAGACCGTCCAGTTCCTGCTGGAGAACATGGTCTTCCTGCTGATCGGCCTGCAGGTGCGGGGAATCCTGCACGAGGTCGGCAAGAGCGGGCTGTCGCTGTGGCAGCTCATCGGGATCTGCGTCGCGGTGCTGGCCGCGACGATTCTCACCCGGATGCTGTGGATGGTCGGCATCGGCGTGGTGAAACGTCTCCTGAACACCTTGGGCCTGGAACGCGGCAAGGTGTGGCCGTGGCGCTATTCGGCGGTGATCGCGTGGGCCGGGATGCGCGGCGTGGTCACGCTCGCCGCGGCGTTCGTGCTGCCCGCGGACACCCCGCAGCGCGCGGTGCTCGTGCTGGCCGCGGTCGTGGTGGTGGCCGGGACGCTTCTGGTGCAGGGCATGACGCTGCCGCCGCTGATCCGGCGGCTGCGGCTGCCTCGTCCAGACCCGGCGGAGGACGCGCTGCAGGAAGCCGCCGTGCTGCACGACATGACCCGCGTCGCGCTCGCGAAACTGGAAGAACTACGCCGTCCGGAAGACCCGCCCGAGGTGATCGAACGGCTGCGCGACCGGTTGCAGGGCCGGTCCGACGCCGCGTGGGAACAACTCGGACGGCAAAGCGCGCTCGCCGAAACCCCGAGCGACGCCTACCGTCGGCTTCGTGTCCAGCTGCTCGAAGCCGAACGCGAACAGTTCCTGAAGGCGCGCGACCGCGGCACCGCCGACGACGCCGTGCTGCGCCGCGTGCTGGCCCGCCTCGACATCGAAGAATCCATGCTCGACCGCGACGAGGAGGAACCCCCGGTGGCCGAACGCGAACTCAGCACCCCCGCCGCCACGGCCGGGTCGTGCAAGCACCTCAGCCACGAGTGGCCGGACAAGGAGCCCAGCTCCCCGGATTCCTGCGCCGAATGCATCGAGGCCGGGTTGACGTGGGTGCATCTGCGGATGTGCCTCAAGTGCGGGCACGTCGCCTGCTGCGATTCGTCGCCGGGCAAGCACGCCTCGCAGCACTTCCACGAAACCCGGCATCCGGTGATGCGCAGCTTCGAGCCGGGCGAGACGTGGCGATGGTGCTTCGTGGACAAACAACTCGGCTGAACCGACCGGTCAGGGCCGGTTAGGGTCGGGGCATGAGCACGCCCGAACAGGAAGTCGAGTACCGCCAGCACCGCTTCAGCCCGCCCTCGGGCGCCACCGAGATTTTCCTGGTGCGCCACGGGGAATCGATGCCGCAACGGCTCAGCGAGCCGTTCGATCTCGTCGACGGCCAGGCCGACCCGGACCTCGCGCCGGAAGGCCGCGACCACGCCGCGCGCGTTGGCGAACGGCTGGCGTCCGAACGCATCGAAGCGGTGTACGTCACCACGTTGCGGCGCACCGCGCAGACCGCCGCGCCGCTGGCGGAGAAGCTCGGCCTCACCCCGTCCGTCGAGCCGGATCTGCGCGAAATCCACCTGGGCGAATGGGAAAACGGGCTCTTCCGGAAGCACACCGCCGAAGGGCATCCGCTGGCGCAGAAGCTGTGGGAAGAGCAGCGCTGGGACGTGCTGCCCGGCGCGGAATCCGACGAAGCGTTCGGCCTGCGCATCCGGGCCGCGCTCACGCGCATCGCCGCCGCGCACCCGGATCAGCGAGTCGCGGTCTTCACCCACGGCGGCGTGATCGGCGAGGTGTTCGCGCAGGCGAGCCGCTCGCTGGAGCGGTTCGCGTTCTTAGGCGCGGACAACGGATCGATCTCGCACCTCGTGGTGTACGGCGAGAACTGGCTGATCCGCGGCTTCAACGACCGCTCTCACCTGGCCGCGCCGCTCGGCTGAACCGACTCGTCGCGGCGGATGAACCCCGCCGCGACGAGCTCCACCGTCACCAGCACCGCGATCGCCTCCGCGGCCAGCAGCCCGATCAGCACCAGCACCTGCGTGGTACCGGCCTGCAGCGGACTCGCCCCGCCCAGCAGAACGCCGACGTACGCGCCCGGCAACGTCACCAGGCCGACTGTCCGGGTCTGATCGAGCGCCGGAATCAACGCGTGCCCCGCCGACGGACGGCAGATCTCCAACGCGGCGTGCCTGGGCAGAAACCCCAGCGCGAGTGCGGCTTCGTACTCGCCGCGGCGCTGCTTGAGCTCGTCGAGCGCGCGCCGGGCCGCCTGCGAGGTCGCGGTCATCGAACCGCCGATCACGATCCCCGCGACCGGCACCACCGAAATCGGCTTCGCCGGGACGACCCCGGAACCCAGCACCAGCCCCAGCACCGGCACGACGCCGGACGCCAGCGACAACGCGACCCACCCGATCCGCCGCGGCACCCCGATCCGGCTGGCGGACGTCGCGGCGGCGATGGAGAACATCGCGAGGACGAACAGGCCGGTCAGCCAGCCTGAACGCAGGATGAAGGTGATGACCAGCGAAACGAGCGCGAGCTGCGCGACCGCGCGGACCGCCGCGACGAGCACCGCCCGCCCCTGCCCCAGCTGCCCGAACCGGACGACGGCCGCACCCGCGAGCGTGAGCACGACGAGCACGGCGATCAACGCGGGCCCGAACCCGATCGCACCGTTCACGGTGGTGATCCTGCCGCAGGCGGGGGTGCGGCGCGGTGAACCGGGCCGGTTCTTGCTGACCAGCGCTGCCCCGATGACGCTTTCTCGGGAGCGCGCGGTGGTTCTCGCCTCGGCGGCCAGTCCCGACGCGCAATGCCGAGGTTCGTGAGGGGAACCCTGAGGGAATCTGATTCCCTCAGGGTTCCCCTCACGAACCTTTCGCGGGAACAGAGCCACGCAACCCGCCTCGCCAGCCGGTGCACCCACATGCCTGGCCCAGCGCCGCCGCGCACCGCACTACTGAGAAACCCCAATGTGGCGTTGGGTGCGTGTGGCGCACCGAATGCCACTTTGGGTGCATGTGACGCACCCAATGTGGCATTGGGACGCAAGCGGGTTCAGGACAGGGCGGCCAGTGATTCGAGCAGGATCTGCAGACCCTCGGCGGCCTCGGCTTCGGTGAGCGTCATCGGCGGTCCGATGCGCAATACATTCTTGTGCAGCCCGCCCTTTCCGATGAGCAGCCCGCGCTCTTTCGTTTCTTCCAGCATTTGTTTCGCGGCAACAGTATTCGGCGTCGTGGTGCCGGGTTCGACGAGTTCCACGCCGATCATCAAGCCCTTGCCGCGCACCTCTCCGACGAACGGGCTGTTCGCCGCGCGCAGTCCTCGCATCAGCTGGTCGCCCCGGGCTTTGCAGTTCGCCTGCAGGTCGTGGTCGTCGATGTAGTCCAGGACGGCCAGCGCGCCCTGCATGGATACCGGATTGCCGCCGAACGTGGAGAAAGACTCCGCGCGGAAACAGTCCATGACGTCGCCCCGGGCGACCACCCCGCCGACAGCCAGGCCGTTCCCCAAGCCCTTGGCGAAGGTCATCATGTCCGGCACCACGTCGTGGGCCTGGATGCCCCAGTAGTGGTCGCCGGTGCGGCCCCAGCCGGTCTGGACCTCGTCGGAGACGAACAGGATGCCGTGTTCGTCCAGGACTTCTTTCATCGCCTTGAACAGCCCGTCCGGCGGGGAGCTGAAGCCGCCTACGCCTTGGATGGGCTCGGCGATCAGGCAGGCCACGTCGCCCGCGGTGGCGGTTTCCAGGAGTTCCACCAGGTCGGCGACGCAGGCGTCGATGTAGGCCGCGTCGGGGAGGTCGCGGAAGGGGCTGCGGTAGCGGTAGCCGCCGTGGACGTAGTTCACCTTGATCGGGCTCAGGGACGACGCGGACCAGCCGCGGTTGCCGGTGATCGCGACCGTGCCGAACGACCGGCCGTGGTAGGAGTTCCGCATCGCCAGGACCTGGTTGCTGCGGCGGTACTGGGTGGCGAGCATCAGCGCGGTGTCGTTGGCCTCGCTGCCGGAGTTGGTGAAGAACACCTTGGCGTCCGGGATGCCGGAACGCTCCGCGATCCGCTCGGCCAGCTCCACCTGCGAGCGGATCAGGTAGAGCGTCGAGGTGTGCAGGACGCCGGTGTCCAGCTGCTTGCGGACGGCGTCGCTGATCGCGGAGATGTCGTAGCCCATGGCGTTGGTGAGCACGCCGGCGAAGAAGTCGAGGTAGGTGCGGCCGGTGGAATCGGTGAGACGGCGATCCTGCGCGTGCACGATTTCGATCGGCTCGTCGTACAGCAGGGACATCCAGGACGGGAGCACCGCGCGGTGGCGCGCGAGCAGGTCGTCGGTCATGTGAGTTCCCTCCGCTCCGGGTTCTAGCGAGTATGGGGAGCGCGGGAAACGGGCGACAACGATCAGACTGTCGCCCGGTCGGAAGGCGGCCGCACAGTGTGTACGGGAAACCGCGTCGAAGTCGTGGCTGGCCTGCGACTACCCTTCTGTGCGTGATTGACCCCAGGACTCTGCGCGAAGACCCGGAAGCCGTGCGCGCGTCGCAGCGTGCCCGTGGCGAGGACGAGGGAGTGGTCGACAAGCTGCTCGACCTCGACACGCGTCGCCGCTCTGCGATCGCCACCGCCGACAAGCTGCGGGCCGAGCAGAAGTCCGTGTCCAAGCAGGTGCCGAAGGCCTCTCCCGAGGACAAGCCCGCCCTGCTCGCCCGCGCCAAGGACCTCTCGGCGCAGGTCAAGGCCGCCGAGGTCGAGCAGAACGAGGCCTCGGAGGAGTTCGACCAGCTCTTCCGCGTCCTGCCGAACCTGGTGCACCCGGACGCGCCGATCGGCGGCGAGGACGACTTCGCGGTGCTGAAGACCGTCGGCGAGGTGCCGTCGTTCGACTTCGCCCCGCGCGATCACCTCGAGCTGATGGAAGGCCTCGGCGCGCTCGACATGGAGCGCGGCGCGAAGGTGTCGGGCTCGCGGTTCTACTTCCTGTCCGGCGTCGGCGCGCAGCTGCAGCTGGCGCTGCTGAACATGGCCGTGGCGCGCGCGATGGCGAACGGCTTCACGCCGATGATCACGCCGTCGCTGGTCCGCCCGGAGATCATGGCCGGCACCGGTTTCCTCGGCGCGCACTCGTCGGAGGTGTACCGGCTGCGCGACGACGACCTGTACCTCGTCGGCACGTCGGAGGTCCCGCTCGCGGGCTACCACTCGGACGAGATCCTCGACCTCGCCGCCGGTCCGCGCCGCTACGCCGGCTGGTCGTCGTGCTACCGCCGCGAGGCCGGGTCGTACGGCAAGGACACCCGCGGCATCATCCGCGTGCACCAGTTCGACAAGGTCGAGATGTTCGTCTTCGCCAAGCCGGAGGACGCCGAGGCCGAGCACGAGCGGCTGCTGGGCTGGGAAGAGGACATGCTGGCCGCGATCGAGGTCCCGTACCGGGTCATCGACACCGCGACCGGCGACCTCGGCACGTCCGCCTACCGCAAGTACGACTGCGAGGCGTGGGTCCCGACGCAGGAGACCTACCGCGAGCTGACGTCGACGTCCAACTGCACCACGTTCCAGGCCCGTCGGTTGTCCGTCCGCTACCGCGACGACAACGGCAAACCGCAGACGGCCGCCACGCTGAACGGCACGCTGGCGACCACGCGGTGGATCGTCGCGATCGTGGAGAACCACCAGCAGCCCGACGGTTCGGTCCGGGTGCCGGTGGCGCTGCGTCCGTTCCTGGGCGGGCTTGAGGTGCTGGAGCCGGGCAAGCGCTGAGCGGCCGAGTTCCGTTGGTACGTGAGGGGAACCCTGAGGGAATCTGATTCCCTCAGGGTTCCCCTCACGTACGTCCGCTGGAGCAGGAGGCCAGCGGCCAGTCCCGGAGTTCCGTGATCGCCGGGTCGTTCCTTCCCGTTCCGCAGGTGCCGAACCGCACTGGTCAGTAGGGTGCGGAGCGGAGGAGGCAGCTGATGAGGTTCAAGGGAGCGGCGCTCGCCCTGGCGGCGGTCGCGATGCTGCTCGCCGGGTGCACGCAGCAGGTGAGCGGCGTGGCTTCGCCGGTGCCCGGGCAGGGGCCGGTCACGCCGGTCGTCGACCCGTGCGCGCTGCTCGACGCGAAGCAGCTCGCCGGGCTCGGCTACAAGCCGCAGGGCAGGTCGGTGAAGGCCAGCAAGGCGCAGCGCGCGCCCGCGATGTGCCTGTGGACCGCGACGGACACCGAGCACACGATCGTCATGTCCGTCGGCTGGTCGGTGGACCTGAGCCTCGACGACTACCTTCAGGGCGCGATCAAGAAGGCCGATCCGGTGCAGCTCGGCGGCTTTCCGTGGACGCGTTACGCCGGGTTCATGGGCGGCAGCTGCGACCTGTACACGACGCTCGGGCCGAAGTCGTTCGCCTTCGTGAGCGTGTCCTTTTCGGACGAAGCGCAGGCGTGCGAGCGCGCGAAGAAGGTGATCCCGCAGGCGGCCGCGCATCTGCCGGGCGGGCAGCCCGCGCCGCCGATCGCGCCGAGCACCCCGCCGGAGGGCACCGCGCCGACCGGGCCGCTCGCGTCGGTCAATCCGTGTCAGCTGTTGAAGCCGGAGCAGGCGCAGCAACTGAAGATGGTGCCGAACGGCGAACTGGACAGCTCCAAGGTCATCTCGCCGAACGTGACCTACTGCCTGTGGAAGGACACCGACGGCGACGGCGGGCAGAAGCCGTTCGAGGTCTGGGTCGGCCCGGACGTGCCGATGAAACGCTGGCCCGGCATGGACGTCGCGCCGACCGAGCAGATCGACGCGAACGGCCGGAAATGGTCGCTGTTCCCGAACTTCAACGATTCCGGCGGAGTGATCTGCGCGGCCGGGCTCGCGGTTTCGGACACCGCCTCGATCCAGATCGTCAGCGGGCAGCTGGCGGACAAGACCAAGGCGTGCGACGTCATCAAGGCCGGAATCCCGATGGTGTCAGGGAATCTGCCGGGCTGAACCGTCTACATCGGACGGTTCAGTCGGTCACCTGGTCGGCGATGTACTTGGCGATCTCCAGCGCGCTGGTCGCCGCCGGGCTCGGCGCGTTGAGCACGTGCACCTGGTCCTTTGTGGACTCGATGAGGAAGTCGTCCACCAGTGAACCGTCCGGCCGCAGCGCCTGCGCCCGCACACCGGAACCGTGGCGCACGATGTCGTCCTCGGTGACCGCGGGCACGAGCTGCGCGAGGCTGGCGGCGAAGCGCTTCTTCGAGAACGACCGCAGCACCTCTTCAAGCCCCGTCGGATACGCGTACTTGCGCGCGAGCTTCCACGCGCCGGGGAAGCGGGCGACGTCGGCGAGGTCCTTCACCGACACGTCCGCCCAGCGGTAGCCCTCGCGGCGCAGCGCGAGCACGGCGTTCGGGCCCGCGTGGACGCTGCCGTCGAGCATGCGGGTCAAGTGCACGCCGAGGAACGGCAGCGTCGGGTCTGGCACCGGGTAGATCAGGCCGCGCACGAGGTGGCGGCGCTCCGGCTTCAGCTCGTAGTACTCGCCGCGGAACGGCACGATGCGCGCGCTCGGCTTGAGACCGGCCAGTTCGGCGACGCGGTCCGCGTGCAGGCCGGCGCAGTTGACCAGCGCGTCCGCGTGCAGCACCTCGGAACCGGTGGCCACCTCGACGCCGCCGCGGCGAGCCGGGCGGATGCCCAGCGCGGGCGTGTTCAGCCGCAGGTCCGCGTCCGCCTCGTCGAGCAGTCGCACGAGCGCCGCGCACACCGCCGGGAAGTCGATGATCCCGGTCGACTCGACGCGCAGCGCGGCGACGCAGGACACCTCCGGCTCGTACTCGCGGGCCTCCGCGGGGGTGATCCGCTTGGCGGGCACGCCGTTGGCCTCGGCGCGCGCGGCGAGCGTGTCCAGCGCGGGGATCTCCTCCTCCCGCGTGGCCACGACGAGCTTGCCGCACACCTGCACCGGCACCCCGTACTGCCGGGCGAAATCCACAATGGACCGGTTGCCGCCGACCGACATCCGCGCTTTGAACGAGCCCGGCTTGTAGTACAGCCCGGCGTGCACGACATTGGAGTTGTGCCCGGTCTGGTGCGCAGCCCAGCTAGCTTCCTTTTCGAGCACCGTCACGTCCTGACCGCGCTGGGACAGCTCCCACGCGACCGACAGCCCGACGATTCCCCCACCGATCACAACTACGTTCCGCACGGCAGGGAAGGCTACGCGCTCCGGTGCGGCGCTGCGTACCCCCCGACGGCGTGGTACCCGTTCACTGAACCGGGGACAATCCGGCCAACCCGAGCCGTTGCTGCGGTTCGAGCTGCTTACCGGCGGTGTAAGCGGCGGTGAACCCCTCAGGTCCGAGAGCCTTCTGCGCGGTTGCGGTGACCTGCGCGACATCGTGCTGGCCGGGCACGGCGGCCCCGCGCACCGCGGCTGCCGCGCCGAGCAACGCGGCGGCGTCGGCGAACCGGCCCTCCTCGGCGAAGACCCCGGCGACGCCCTCGAACGCGGTGGCCAGTGACCCGTGGTCATGCCAGCGATGCGCGGTCTCGACCCCCAGCCGCATCCGGCGGCGGGCGTCCTCCGGGCGGTGCTCGGCCACGTCGATCCAGCCGAGCGCGATCGACGCGGCTGCTCGCACGATGGCGGCCGAGAACGAGTCCGCCGTGCATTCGGCAAGCGCTTGCTCGGCGAGCGCCCGCGCGCCGGCCAGATCGCCGGAGCGGCGGGCGAGGCCGGACAAGCCGACGTGACCGCTGCCTCGCGTCTCGGGCATGCCGGTGCGGTGGGCCAGCTCGACGGTTCGCTCATAGTCGGTCTTCGCGCCGTCGAGATCGCCGCGCAGCGCTCGGCTGTCGCCGCGGCGGCACAGCAGGTCCGCGTAGTCGTCGGTCGCGCCGAGCGTCTGCATGAGCGACAGGGACTCGGTCATCGCGGCGAGCGCTTCTTCGTGCCTTCCGAGGAGAACCAGCAGCTGTGACAGGTGGTCGAGCGCCATCGACAGCCCCCAGCGTTCGCCGAGCGCTCGGTAACGCGCTTCGCCTTCGCGTAGGCCGCGCTCGGCTTCGTCGAGTTCCCCGGCGAGCATCGAGCGCAGCCCGTCGCCCATCGGCACGAGTGCGGTGAGCCACGGGTCGGGGTGGTTTTCGAGCCCGGACAGCCGAAGCCGCGCGTCGTCGTCCTCCGGCGGCCCGAGCACGACGCCGGACAGCATGAGCATCATCGGATGCTCCGGCGTCCAGGAACTGTCCACCAGGTACTGCTCCACATAGGACCGATAGTTCGCCGTCTCGGCGGCTTCAGGAGCACCGGCCATCGCGGTCAGCAGGCACATGAGGAATTGCTCGTGGTGTCCGTCCGGCGGTTGCGCTTGGCAGTGGCGCACGATTTCCATCGACAGCGCCGCGCCTTCGTAACGTCGTCCGCGCAGCCACCAATACATCGACAGCGCGGTGGCGATCCGCAAAGCAGTCGACGGGTCCGCTGCGGCCGACCATCGGAGCGCGGCCACGATGTTGTCGTACTCGGCGTCGATTTTGCGCAGCCAGTCGAGCTGTTCCGCGGTACGCAGCTTCGGGTCGGCTTCCTCGGCGAGGCGCAGGAACGCTTGTGCGTGCGCGTGCCGGAAGCGTTCAGTCTCGCCTGCGGCGTCGAGCTTTTCCGCGCAGAACGCGCGGATCGTCTCCAGCATTCGGTAGCGCCCGCTCGACGGCTCCACGAGCGACTTGTCGGCGAGTTCGGTGAGGAGGTCGACGGGGACGTCGCACACCTGCTCGGCGTACGCGAGCGTCGCGCCGCCGGTGAAGACGGTCAGGCGGCGGGCGAGGCGGCGTTCGTCGTCATCGAGGAGGTCCCAGCTCCATTCCACGACACCGCGGAGCGACCGGTGTCGTTCGTCCGCGGTGCGGCTGCCTCGGGCGAGGAGTTGGAAGCGGTCGTCGAGCCGGGCGGCGATGTCGGCGACGGGCAGCGTGCGCACTCGGGCGGCGGCCAGTTCCAGCGCGAGCGGGAGGCCGTCGAGTGCGGTGCAGATCCGCACGACGTCGGCCGCGGTTTCGTCGGTCAGCCGGAATCCGGGGTCGCTCGCTCGCGCGCGGTCGAGGAACAGCCGTACCGCGGGATAGTTCTCCACGGTGGATGCGCCGGGCGGCGGGACGGCTAGCCGGGGGATAGGTGCGAGCTGTTCACCGGTGATGCCGAGCGGTTCCCGGCTCGTCGCGAGGACGCGCAGCCCGGGGCAAGCAGGCAGCAACTGCGCGACGAGCCGTGCGGCGGCGGCGATGACGTGTTCGCAGTTGTCCAGCACCAGCAACGTCGCCTGGTCGCGCAATGCCGACACAAGCCGTTCGACGGGATCCTGCCGACCGCGAGCGCCCTCGCGTAGACCGAGTGCGGTGAGGACGGCTTGCGGGACGTCGTCGGCGACGTGCGGAGCCAGCTCCACGAAGACGCACGGACCCGCGTCCGCCGCGGCTTCGATGGCCAGCCGGGTCTTTCCGGTCCCACCCGGACCGAGCAGCGTGACGAGCCGGGCCTGTCGCAGGAGATCGGCGACCTGCTTCAGCTCGTTGTCCCGGCCGACGAAGCTCGTGAGCTGTGCGGGCAACGGCGTCGCGGCGTTCGCGGACTCGCCGCGCAGGGCGGCCAGATGCGCCTCGGTGAGGTCTGGACCAGGGTCCGCGCCCAGCTCGTCGGCGAGCGTGCGGCGGGCGTCCTCGAACGCGGCCAGCGCCTCGGCGGTCCGGCCGGTCGCGTGCAACGCGCGCACCAGTTGCGCCTGCGACCGTTCGCGCAGGGGGTTCTCGGCGACGGTCGTGCGCAGCTCATCGATGACATCGGAGGCGCGGCCGAGCGAGATTTCCGCGTCGACCCGGTCGGCCGCCGCCTCGGCGCGCAGCTCGCTCAGCCGGGTGGTTTGCACCTCTGCCGCAGGGACGTCCGCGAACGCCGGTCCGCGCCACAGAGCCAGCGCTTCGCCGAGCAGATCGCTGGCCCGCGTCGGGTCGCCCGCGGCCAGTTCGCGACGGCCCTCGCTGGCCAGTCGTTCGAACCGGTGCGCGTCCACTTCGTCCGGTTCGATCCGGAGGCGGTACCCCGCCGAGGTGAGTTCGATCGGCAGTTTCAGCGCGCTGCGCAGCCGCGAGACCTGCGATTGGAGCGCGTTGGCCGCGCCGTCCGGCGGTTCCTCGCCGTAGAGCCCGTCGATGAGCCGCTCGGCGGACACGAACCGCCCGGCGTCCGCCGCGAGCAAGGCGAGCAGCGCCCGGCCTCGCGGGCCGCCGACAGCGACCGTCCCGCCCGCGCCGTCCCACGCGACGACGGCCCCCAATACCCCGATCCGCATCCCGTGAGCCTATGCCCCGATCGGGTGTTTACCCGTGGGTTCTGTCCCCGAAACAGGCGTCGAGCGCGACTTCTATACACTTCGGCGCGACCCCGCGCAATGCGGGACACCCCGATGCACAGGAGATCTACAGTGGGCGAACCCGTCCTGCTCGGGAAGCCGACCGTCGGCGACGAAGAGCTCGCAGCCGTCGCCGAAGTGTTCCGTTCCGGCTGGCTGGCCGGCGCGGGCCCGGCGTGCCGTCGCTTCGAGGAGCGGTTCGCGCAGCTGACCGGCACCGCGCACGCTCTGACCACCAGCAACTGCGGCTCCGCCCTGTTCCTGGGCCTGAAGGTGCTCGGCGTCCAGCCCGGCGACGAGGTGATCGTCGGGGACTACACCTTCCCGGCGACCGGCCACTCCGTGCTGCAGGCCGGCGCGAAGCCGGTCTTCGCCGACATCCGCCCGGACATCTTCAGCGCCGACCCGGCCGCGATCGAAGCGCTCATCACGCCGCGCACGGTCGGCATCCTGGCCGTCGACGTCGCGGGCCAGCCCGGCGACTTCGACGAGTACCGCGCGATCGCCGACAAGCACGGCCTGTGGCTGTTCGAGGACGCCGCCTGCTCCGCGGGCGCGACCTACCGCAACCGCCCGGCCGGCAGCCTCGCCGACCTGGCCGCGTTCTCCTTCCACGGCCGCAAGGGCATCACCGCGGGCGAGGGCGGCGCGCTGGTCTCGAACCGCGAGGACCTGATCGCGCACGCGCGCAAGATCCACACCTACGGCATCGAGCCCGCGTTCACCCGCGAGGGCTCGCAGGAACTGCCGATCCCGACGTTCCACGAGCTCGGCTGGAACTTCCGGCTCTCGGACATCCAGGCCGCGATCATGGGCGTGCAGCTCGACCGGCTGCCCGACCTGCTCGCCGCCCGCCGCTCGGTCGCCAAGCGCTACCACGAGGCCTTCGAGGACGTCGACGCGCTGACCGTGCCGGTCGAGGCGCCCGACCGCGAGCACCCGTGGCAGGCATACTTGATGACGGTGGCCCCGGAGATCAGCCGCGACGCGCTGGCTCTGCGGATCCGCGAGCAGGGCGTGCAGTGCAACTTCGGCACCTACGCCTCCCACTTGCAGCCGGTGTACGGCGAGCAGCAGCCGCTGCCCGTCTCCGCCGACGCTTTCCGCCGCCAGCTGGCGATCCCGATGCACGCGGAACTCACCGACAGCGAAGTCGAGCGCGTGGTCGCCACCGTGCGCGAAGCCGTGTCCGCTCTTTCCTGATCCCGCCGACCTTCCTGAGGAGAACCCATGTCCGACAAGAAAGTTTTCTTCACCGGCGCCGGCGGTTTCATCGCCTCGCACGTGATCCCGCTGCTGCTGGAGAAGGACTACACGGTCCGCATCTTCGACAACATGACCCGCGGCGACCGTGACCGCGTCAACGAGTTCGTCGCCACCGGCAAGGTCGAACTGGTCGAGAAGGACGTGCGCTACGGCGTCGGCGTCCGCGAGGCCATCCGCGGCTGCACGCACGCGATCCACTTCGCCACCGTGTCGATCAACAAGTCGGTCGCGGACCCGGGCGAGTCGATCGACATCAACATGGTCGGCAACAACAACGTCTTCGCGGCCGCGGCCGACGAGGGCGTCGAGCGCCTGGTGTTCGCCTCCAGCGCCTCGGTGTACGGCGAGCCGGAGCGGCTGCCGATGCACGAGGACGACAAGCTGAACCCGCTCACCCCGTACTGCATCTCGAAGCGCGCCGGCGAGGACCTGCTGGGCTTCTACGAGCGCACCAAGGGCCTGTCCTGGAACGCGCTGCGCTTCTTCAACGTGTACGGCCCGGGCCAGAAGATCGAGGCGTACTACACCTCGGTCATCAACCACTTCATCCAGCGCCTGCGCGCCGGCCAGCCGCCGATCATCGACGGCGCGGGCGACCAGTCGATGGACTTCGTGCACGTCACCGACCTCGCCAAGGGTGTCGTCGCGGCGCTGGAGTCGGAGCAGTCGAACCTTCCGATCAACATCGGCACCGGCATCGACACCTCGATCGCCACGCTGGCGAAGATCCTGATCGAGGCCGTCGGCGTCGACGTCGAGCCGGTGTTCAACAAGCGCGACGTCCTCGTCTCCCGCCGCGCCGCGGACATCACCCGCGCCCGCGAGGTCCTCGGCTGGGAGCCGACCATCACCGTCGAAGAGGGCATGCGCGCCTTGGTGCGGGACTCCGAGTGAGCCTCTCCGTCGGCGCGTCTTCCGAGGGGAATGCGTAATGAGCACTGCGGGCCCGGCAGAAGGAAAGCCCATGCGGATCGTGGTGGTGAACAACTTCTTCCCGCCGCGAGTGGGCGGAAGCGCGCACATGTCGGCTTCGCTGGCCGCGGAGTACGCGGCCGCCGGGAACGAAGTGCTGGCGATCACCGCTGCCTACGGTGACGCGCCGGCGGAAGAGGAGCGCGACGGATACCGCGTCGTGCGCCTGCCCGCGGTGAAAATGCCGCAGCTCGGCCTGTCGATCGACTTCGACATGACGTTCGCGTCGATGCGGCCGGGCAACTGGCGGCGGCTGTGGAAGCTGCTGAACGAGTTCAAACCGGACGCGGTGCACCTGCACGGGCAGTTCTTCGACCTGTCCTGGATGGTCGGCATTTACGCGCGCCGGCACAAGCTGCCCGTTCTGCTGACCATCCACACGCTGCTGATCAGCGAGAACAAGATGTACGGCCGGGTTTTCCGCGCGCTCGACGCGATGCTGGTCAACCCGGTGCTGAAGTACCTGCGCCCGCGCTACATCATTCTCGACAAGCAGGGTGTGGACTACTGCGTCCAGCGCTACGGCACGAGCGACGACAACTCCGAGTACTTCCCGATCGCGGTGGACACCGGGCATTTCGCGAAGCCGGTGACCAAGGACGTGCGCGCGGAACTGGAAATCGGGGACGCGCCGCTGATCGTGTCGCTCGGGCACGTGATCCCGCTGCGCGACCGGCTGCCGCTGATCGAGGCGCTGCCCGCGATCCTGGAGCGCCACCCCGGGCTGCGCGTGGTGGTCGTCGGGCGGGTGTACCACGACGCTTTCCAGCAGCGCGCCAAGGAACTGGGCGTTTCCGACGCACTGATCGTCACCGGCGCGGTGCCGAAGGCGGACGTGCCCGCGTACTTCGCGGCCGCGGACATCGTCACGCACGACCTCAACGGCGGCTGCGGCACCGCGTCGCTCGAGGCGATGCTGTCCGGGACCGCGACCATCGCGTCGGTCACCGAGGACAACTACCCCGGCATCGAACTGCACAACGGCGAGAACATCCTGCTGGTGCGGCCCAACGATTCCGAGGCGGTCGCGACCACCGTGCTGTCCCTTTTGGACGACCCGAAGGAACGCGCGCGGATCGCCGAACGGGAAGCGTCGATGGTCCGGGACAACTTCGGGCTGGACGTAGTGGCCGAGGAACACCTGCGGGTGCTCACGAAACTGGTGGCGGACAACTGATGTTCTTCGACGACGAGCGCAGCAACCGGCTGCGCCCGATGATCCTGAACGACCTCGTCACGCAGTACATGAACGACGCCGAGCGGGCCAAGTTCTTCGGTCTGCCGCAGTCGTGCCGCGTGCGGGAACGGGCCAAGATCGTCAGCCCGGACAACCTCACGATGGGCGAACACTGCTGGGTCGGCGAGGGCGCGGTCCTCGACGCGAGCGGCGGGCTGGAAATCGGCGAACACACCAGCATCGGGCTGAATACGCTCGTGTTCACGCATTCGAGCTGGCTCGCGAACATGGCGCTGGAAAACCATTCCGGCAGCGACCTGATCGAACGCAAGCCGGTGAAAATCGGCAAGGGTTGCTTCATTGGCGGCCTCGTGGTGATCATGCCGGGCGTCACGATCGGTGACTTCGCGACGGTGCAGCCGAACTCGGTGGTAGCGAAGGACGTCCCGGAACGCTCGCTGGTAGCGGGCAACCCGGCGCGGGTGTTCCAGCGCTACGACGAGGAATACATCGAGTCGGAGGTCAAGCGGGTCCGCGAGGAAAACGCCCGCCGCCGCGCACTGTCGGACGATCCGTCTGGGTGGGGCTCTCCGTCGGGTGACTTCAGCGGGAAGTGATTCGGACACGGTGCGTCACGCGCTGGCGGATGCTCCGGGTAACATGGGACACTGCTCTCGGTCACTGTCGGTGAAGGAGAAGTCATGAGTGTCCTTGAATGGCCTCATCGCCTCCTGACCCTTGACGACTGGGCGGACCTTCCGGCGCACCCGGAGGTGCGGGTCGAGGTCGTCGAAGGGGTCCTGTCAGTGTCGCCGCGTCCGATGTCGCTCCACCAGCTGATCATCAGCAGATTGCCGTATCTGCTGACGATGCAGCTGCCTCCGGAGTCGGTCGCGGTCGGAGAATTCGAGACGGTGCTGGCCGCCGTCCCGCCGACGGTGCGGGTGCCGGACGTGGTGGTCGCGCCGTCGGACCTCATCGAAGCGAACATCCCGCGGATCGGGGCTGACGACGTTTCACTGGTGGTCGAGGTGCTTTCGCCTGCCACCAAGGACGTCGACCAGGGCGCGAAGCTGTTCGAGTACGCCGATGCGGGTATCGAGGATTACTGGATCGTCGATGTGGACCCGCCGGTGAGCATGATCGCGTACCGGTTGATCGACGGCGATTACGAGAATTTCGGCGAGTATTCCGGCGCGGTGGAGCTCGAGGTCGCGGGGGTTCCGGTGAAGTTCGATCTGAACTCGTTGATTGATCCGCGCGCGCAGCGCTGACCTTCGCGTCTTGCTGGCTCTTGTTGATTGGGCGCGTTTTCCGGAGAACCCAGAGGTCCGGACTGAGGTCGTTGACGGAGTTCTCGCCCCGTCGCCGCGTCCGATGTGGTTCCACCTGCGGTCAGTGACGCGGTTGGCGTTCCTCCTCGACGAGCAGCTCTGCCCGGAGATGAGCGCCGGTGCCGAGGCGGAGCTGCTCCTTTGTGAGAGCCCGCTGACGATCCGCGTCCCGGATGTCGTCGTGACCTCGGCTGAGGTCGCCGAAGCCAACCCGGCGCGCATCGCGGCGGCCGACGCCGAGTTGGTGATCGAGGTGCTGTCTCCGGGCACGAAGCACGTCGACCTGGGCGCGAAGCTGTTCGAGTATGCCGACGCCGGTATCGAGCATTACTGGATCGTGGATGTGGATCCGCCGGTCAGCATGATTGCCTACCGGCTCATCGACGGTGATTACGAGAATTTCGGCGAGTACTCCGGCAGCGTCGAGCTGGAAGTCGCGGGCGCGCCGGTGAAGCTCGACCTCGACGCGCTCATCGACCGACGCGCCCAACGCTGACCCCGAGCACCTCCCCGAACACCATGCGTCGCCATTGAGACAAGACTGTCCAGCCATTACATCGACGCACGTCTCCCGCCCCCGTAACCTGGTCAGTAAGGCCGAGACCGGGAATCAGGGGTGGGAGCGTGCGCGGGGACGACGAGTTCGCCGACTTCGTGCGGTCCTGTTCCGCGAGGCTCACGCACGCCGCCTACCTGCTCACCGGCGACCGTCACCAGGCCGAGGACGCCGCGCAGACCGCCTTCACTCGCACGTACGCGGCCTGGCCTCGGGTCCGGCGGAAGAATCCCTACGCCTACGCCCGCCGCGTGCTGGCCAATCACGTCATCGACATCTGGCGCCGGCCGATCCGCGAATACGCCACCGAGGAGATGCCGGAACCGCCGAAGGTTCCCGACATCTCGCACGCCGTCGCGGATCGGGAATGGCTTTCCGACGCATTGGCCCGGCTCACCGCCCGGGAACGCGCGGTCGTCGTGCTCCGGCATTTCTTCGATTTGCCGGAACACCAAGTCGCCGAGGAATTGGGCGTGTCCGTCGGCACGGTCAAGAGCACCAATTCGCGCGCGCTCGCGAAGTTGCGTGTCGATGGCGATGCGCTCGTCGGGGAGGTGAGCGCGTGACCGACGAACTCGACCGGTTGCGCGCCGCCCTCCAAGAAGCGCCCGCGGAGCCCTTTGCTGAGCCCGATCTCGACCGCATCATCAAGGAAGGCGGCCGGATTCGGCGTAGGCGCAGGTTTCTGACGTCGTCTGGCGCGGCGATGGCTGTGGTCGCCGTGGTGTTCGGTGCGGCTTGGCTCCGTTCGCCGGGCAGCGCGCCGGAGCAGGTGCACGCGGCGACGGCACCCACGCCCTCAGCGATAGCAACAACAACGAGCGCGACCACACCAGCACCGGCACCGACCTCGGCGGAGAAGCCACTCGGCGAAGTGATCTCCACCGGTACCTACACCGACGGCGCGGAACTTGTCTTCTACGCAACGGAAATCGACGACCCGGACAACTTGCCGACTGTCCAATTCGGAGTGATGGCCAGCCTGTACGAGCCGGACGGAAACCTGCGTCCGCTCTACCTCGCCAACGAATCCGACGGCAAGGACCGCTCGTTCGGCTTCCACGCTACGTCAGGCGGCACGACCGTCGCGGACATCTGGGTGCCGGTGTACGGCTACTTCAGCGGACCGGCCGCCCGCATCGAGACCACAGTGGACGGTCGCACGATCCCGGCGCACACGGCGCGCTGGAGCGAGGATCCCGAGGTGGTCGTGTTCTGGTTCGACCAGGACGACGTGCCGTCCGCCGAGCGGGCGACCCCGCTGGTCGCCTACTCCGCGGACGGCAAACGCCTCACCAAATAATCAGGCGGCCTCAGCCAGAACCTGCGCCACAACCTCGTGCGACGGCAGAATCAGCGCGCGCTCGACGTCCGCGTCGACCTTGCCCTCCAACAGATCCACGAACCGGTCCAGCTGGGTCGCCAGCGGCTCGCGCGCGGTGACCAATTCCGGGATCTCGATCACGGTCTGCTGCCGGTAGCCGAGACCGTCGGGAGTGACCGAATCGTGCGAGACGTGCCGGTAGATCGTCACGTCGCGGCGCAGCAGGTCGATCTCCACCATGCGGTCCAGTTCGGACACCATCAGCGACCGGACCTTGCGCTGCGCCAGCCGCGAAGCCGACACCGTGGCGAGGCCGGTGGGGAACGACAGCACCGTCTCGATGGTGTCCTCGGCCCCGGTGACCGACTGCGGGTGGAAGTACCCCGCGCTGGAGGTGACCCGGCCCGGCGTCGCCCCGCCGAAGAACTGGATCGCCAGGTCGACGTCGTGCACCAGCAGGTCCCACGCGACGCCGGTCTTGATCCGCGGCGCGTACGGGCCGTGCCGGCGCGCCATCAGGTGCACCGGTTCGTTCACCAGCGCCCGCGCGGTCATCACGGCCGGGTTGTAGCGCTCCAGGAGCCCGCACATCAGCGGGACGTCCTTCTTTGCCGACAGGGCAACGATTTCCTGCGAGAACTCAAGACTGTTGCACACCGGCTTCTCGACCAGCATGGGCTTGCCCTGGCCGAGAATCTCCTGTGCCAGCTCGTAATGCACCTCGGTGGCCGAGGCGAGCACCACAGCGTCCACATCGGACAGTGAGCCGATTTCCGGCGTCCACTGGGTTTCGTAGCGGTCGGCGACCGCGCGGCCCGCTTCCTCGCGCGGGTCGATCACGCGGGCCAGGTCCACCCGGTCGTTCTGCGACAGGACGCGCGCGTGCAGCGAGCCCATGTTGCCGGTGCCGACGAGTGCGATGCGGTGCGTCATGCGCCGAGTACCTCGCGAACAGTCTCGATGATCTGGTCAAGCTCGGACTCGGTCAGGTGCGGGTGCACCGGCAGCGAAAGCGCCTGCGCGGCAACGGCTCCGGCCACCGGGAAGTCTTCGACGCGGGCGTCCGGGATCAGCGGGTGCCCGCGGTAGCACTCGTAGTCGAAGACGATCTTCGGGTAGTAGATCCCGTTGCCGATGCCGCGTTCGGTCAGCGCGGAGGCGAACTCCTCGCGCGAGAGCATCGCGTGCGGGCCGACCAGCACGGTGTACTGGTGCCACACGTGTTCGCGGCCGGGCAGCACCTGCGGCACCTCGAGGCCCGGCGTGCCGGCGAGGCCCTCGGACAGCCGCTTCGCGTTGGCCTGTCGTGCCGCGGTGAGCTGGTCGAGCTTCTCCAGCTGCGGGATGCCGACGGCGGCGTGCAGGTCGGTCATCCGGTAGTTGTGGCCGGCCATCTCGTACTGGTAGCGGGCCTTCATGCCCTGGTTGCGCATCACGCGCAGCTTGTCGGCGAGCGCGTCGTCGTCCGTGGTGATCACGCCGCCCTCGGCGGTGGTCACGTTCTTCGTCGCGTACAGCGAGAAGCAGCCGATGCCATACGAGCCGGCCTTGCGGCCTTCGAACGAGGCACCGACGGCCTGCGCGGAATCCTCGACCACGTGCAGTCCGTGCTCCGCGGCCAGCGGCGCGAGCTTGCCCATGTCGGCGGTCTGCCCGTACAGGTGCACCGGCATCAGCACCTTGGTGCGCGGGCCGACGGCGGCCGCGACGGCGTCCGGGTCGATCGCGAAATCGTCGCGGCGGATGTCGGCGAACCGCACGGTCGCGCCTGCTTCCAGGATCGCGTTCAGCGTCGCGACGAAGGTGAACGGCGAGGTCACGACCTCGTCGCCGGGCTGCAGGTCGAGTGCCTGCAGTGACGCGACCAGCGCGGTCGTCCCGTTGTTCACGGCGATGGCGTGTTTCGTTCCGGAGACGTGTGCGAACGCGTCCTCGAAACGCTTTACCATCGGGCCCTGGGCGATAGCGCCGGATCGCAGCACTTCGACGACCAGGTCCTCCGCAGCACGGACATCGACCACGGTAATGGGGATCATCTGCAGTCTCTCGCTCTCGGCGGGCACTTTCGGCGCGTCCGGTACAGTCTTGCCTCGGCATGGCACGAGCCCCGAGTTCGGTGCAGTCAGCACAGACGCGGGCGTCACGATACTCGCCGACCACAAGTGGGCTTCCGGCTACCGTCCCGGCTCCGGCGGGAACTGAACAGGTAAGGCTGAGAACACGCGAATGAGCAGCGCACGCATCCTCATCACCGGCGCCGGCGGATCCGCCGCCTACAACTTCCGGGACGCGCTCGCGGTCGCCGGAAACGACTACGAGGTCGTCGGCACTGACGTGAAGCCCTTCCACCTCGAACTCCTCGACGTCGAGGCCAAATACCTGGTCCCGCCGGTCAGCGACCCCGGGTACGCCGACGCGATCAACCGCGTCATCGAGGCCGAGCGCATCGATTTCGTGCACCCGCAGCCGGACGTCGAGGTCGGCTACCTCGCGGAGAACCGCGACAAGCTGAACGCGCCGACGTTCCTGCCGGACGCGCGCGCGATCGCGTTGTGCCACGACAAGATGGCGTTCAACGCGCACATGAAGGCGAACGGCGTCTCGGTGCCGGAGGCCATCAAGATCGACTCGCCGGACGACCTCAAGGGCGGGCTCGAGGAGCTGCTGAAGATCAACCCGCGGGTCTGGCTGCGCGCCATCCGCGGCGCCGGCTCCCGGGGCAGCCTCCCGATCAACTCCTTCTACCAGGGCGACGCCTGGATCGACTACTGGCGCGGTTTCCGCGGCCTCGACTACGGCGACTTCATGGCCAGCGAATACCTCCCGGGCGAGGAGTTCGCGTGGCAGAGCCTGTGGCACGAGGGCGAGCTGATCACCTCGCAGGCGCGCTCCCGCATCGAGTACATCTTCGGCAACCTGACCCCGAGCGGGCAGAGCTCGTCGCCGTCGGTGGCCAAGACGGTCAACCGCGACGACGTCAACAAGATTGGCGAGTCCGCGGTGCGCGCGGTGTCCGACAAGCCGCACGGCGTGTTCTGCGTGGACATGAAAGAGAACGCCGCCGGGGTGCCGATGGTCACCGAGATCAACGTCGGCCGCTTCTTCACCACCAGCAACTTCTTCGCGCACGCCGGGCTGAACATGCCCGACATGTACGTCCAGCTCGGCCTCGGCAACGAGCTGCCGGAGCGCCCCGAGGTCTACAACCCGCTGCCGGACGACCTGTACTGGGTCCGCATGATCGACATGGGCTACAAGCTGGTCAAGGAAGGCGAATGGGCCTCGAAGCGGATCTGACCGGGCGGAAGGTGCTGGCCTTCGACTTCGACGGCACGCTCTTCCGGCTGCCGGTCGACTTCGGCGGGCTGCGCGCCGAGCTGGGACTGTCCGCTGAGGACAAGCTCGGCGAGCTGTTCCAGCGCTGGCTCGACGAGGGCGACACCGCCCGGCTCGACGTCGTGACGCGGTTCGAACGCGCCTCCGTGGCGCAGGGCGAATTCACCGACGGCGCGCGCGAACTGCTGGCCGAGCTGCCCTCCAGCTACCAGCTCGCGGTGGTGACGAGGAACTCACGGCTGTGCGTCGAGGACGCGCTGGGCAACCTCGCCAGGGGCCTGCACGTCATAGGGCGGGAGGACGTCCGCCGGCTCAAGCCGGATCCCGAAGGCGTGACCGCGGTGCTTCGGCACTTCGGCGCGGCCCCGGAGGAGGCGGTGCTCGTCGGCGACACCTTCCACGACGTGGAGGCCGCGCACGCCGCGGGCGTGCTCAGCGTGGTCGTGCGCAACGACTCGCTGAAGTTCCGTCCCGAAGGTGCGGACCGCTATCTCGGGACGCTCCGTGAACTGCTGCCCGCACGCGCGGGCTGAAACCCCATGGTTGGTACCGTCGATAGTGGTCACCAGCCCCATTCGAGAAGGAAGTGCCGGGTAGACATGGCTGTGCAGGACAAGCTGAAGGAAGTCTTCATCGACGCTCTCCAGCTCGACGACGGGGTCGACGTCGAGAACCTGAAGTACCGCGACATCGAGGCGTGGGACTCGGTCGGGCACATGGCTCTCATCGCGGCGATCGAGGACGAGTTCGAGATCGAATTCGACACCGACCAGGTCATCGACATGAGCAGCTTCAAGGTGGCCGTGGACATGGTCAAGGAGCTGCAGGAGAAGGCGTGAGCACGTTCGAGGGCAAGGTCGCCCTGGTCACCGGTGGTACCAGGGGCATCGGCCTGGCCACCGTCCAGGCGCTCGCCGAGGCCGGGGCCACCGTGGTGCTCACCGGCCGCGACGAGACCGCCGCCAAGGAAGCCGCCGCTTCGGTCGGGCCCTCGGTCAGCGGCCGCGCGCTCGACATCACGGACGCGAAGGCCGTCGCCGCCCTGGTCAAGGAAGTGACCAAGGAGCACGGCAAGCTGGACGTCGCGGTCGCCAACGCCGGGATCATGGAGGGCGGCCTGCTCGGCATGATCCGCCCGGACGATGTAGACCGCACGCTGTCCACGAACGTCGCCGGCACGCTGCACACCGTGCAGGCGGCCGCGCGAGCCATGATGCGCAAGAAGACCGGCGCGATCGTGGTGCTGGCCTCGGTGGTCGGCGAATACGGCAGCGCGGGCCAGACGGTCTACGCGGCCTCGAAGGCGGCGGTCGCGAACATCGCGCGCTCGGCGGCGAAGGAACTCGGCCGCTCCGGCATCCGGGTCAACGCGGTCGCGCCCGGCGTGATCGAAACCGCCCTCACCGAAAGCCTGAGCGAGGACGCCCGCGCCTCGAACGTCGCCAAGACCCCGCTCGGCCGTCTCGGCCAGGCCGCGGAGGTCGCGGCGGTGATCCGGTTCCTGGCGAGCGACGAGGCGTCGTTCGTGACCGGGCAGGTTCTGGGGATCGACGGAGGCTTGGTGCTGTGACTCTGGTGGGTGCGGGTTCCCGGCTGGTCGACGTGGCCGGGGGCCGCACGCTGGACGACGCGGAACTGTCGGCCGAGGTCAGCCGGAAGACCGACGCGCTGGCCGCGCTGCCGGTCGGCGTCGTTTTCGCGCGGATGTCGGTCGACCTCGACAGCGTGCTGACCTACCTCGGCGCGTTCGAGGGCGGCCGGGCGATCGCGCTGATCGACCCGGCGTTGGACGCCGACGTGCTGACCGGGCTGGTCGAGCGCTTCCGCCCGGCCGCCGTGCTCGCGGCGTCCGGCGACGCTCCGTCCGGGTACACCACCCGCGGCTCCGACTGGGTGCGCGATTCCGCCGAGGGCGTCGAGCCGCATCCTGACCTGGCCGTGCTGCTGCCGACCAGCGGATCCACTGGAAATCCGAAGCTTGTCCGGCTGTCTCGCGAAGGGCTGCTGGCCAACGCCGAGGCCATCGCGCAGGTGCTCGAAATCGACGCGGACGAGGTCGCTCCGACCTGTCTGCCGTTGCATTACAGCTACGGGCTTTCGGTGCTGAATTCGCATCTCTTGCGCGGTGCAACTGTGGTTATCGAACAGTCTGGCGTTTTGGGTCGCGGATTCTGGGACGCGGTGAAGGAACACGGCGTGACTTCGCTGTCCGGCGTGCCTTATCACTACGAAATGCTGCGCCGGCTCAAGTTCGATCCGGCGAAGTATCCGACCCTGCGGACGCTCACTCAGGCGGGCGGGAAACTGCGGGACGAACTGGTCGCCGAATTCAACGACAAGATGCTCGCGGTCGGCGGCCGGATGTACGTCATGTACGGCCAGACCGAGGCGTCGCCGCGGATGACCACGGTGCCCGCGGAGCGGCTCGCGGACAAGATCGGCTCGGCCGGTCCGGCGCTGCCCGGCGGCGCGTTCGCCATCCGCCGCGACGACGGCGAGGAAACCACGCATCCCAAAATTGTCGGTGAGGTCCTTTACCGTGGACCCAACGTGATGATGGGTTATGCCGAGGACGAAGCCGGGCTGAGCGCGGGCGACGAATACGGCGGAACGCTGGCCACCGGGGATCTCGGGTATCTCGACGACGAGGGGTACCTGTACATCACCGGCAGGCTCAAGCGGATCGGCAAGGTGTTCGGCAACCGGGTCAGCCTGGACGACCTGGAGCAGGCCGTGCGCACGGCCGCGGTGGGCATCGACGTGGTGGCCGCAGTGGCGGCGGGCGACAAGGTCGTGCTGTTCGCCGAACTGCCCGAGGGCGACGGCGCGAAGGCGATCTGCAAGGACGCGTCCCGGGCGCTGGCGGAGCGGTTGCACCTGCACGCCAGCGGGTTCGACGTGCGTCCGATCGACACGGTGCCGCTGCTGGCCAGCGGCAAGATCGACTACCGGTCGCTGGAAGGACGGGTATGAGTGTGTTCACGCGCTCGCAGGCGGAGCGGGAGGCGGCGCTGCTCCCCGAGCTCGCGGAGCTGACCGCGCACCACCGGGCGAACTCGCCCGGGTACGAGCGCATCCTGTCCTCGCTCGGTTTCGCGCCGGACGCGTCGTTCGGCTCGATCGCCGACCTGCCGTGGCTGCCGGTGCGGATGTTCAAGACGCACGACCTGAAGTCCATTCCGGACGCCGAGGTCTTCAAAACCCTCACCTCTTCAGGAACCACCGGGGCCGGTGCGTCGCGGATTTACCTCGACAAGGAAGCGGCGGCCGCGCAGACGAAGCAGCTCGGCGCCACCCTGCAGGAGGTGCTGGGCGGCGAGCGGCTGCCGATGCTGATGGTCGACACCATCGGCATCATCAAGAACCGCCGGTCGTTCTCCGCGCGCGGCGCGGGCGTGCTCGGCATGGCGAACTTCGGCCGCAAGCACACCTACGTGCTGGACGAGAACGACAAGCCGGACGTCGAGGCCGTGCGGAAGTTCCTCGCCGAGTACGGGGACCGGCCGTTCCTGATCTTCGGCTTCACCTTCATGGTGTGGCAGTACCTGTACGAGGTCGCTCGCGAGCACAAGCTCGACCTGTCGAACGGCATCCTCATCCACTCTGGCGGCTGGAAGAAGCTGATCGACCGCGCGGTCGACAACAGCGAGTTCCGCCGCCGGTTCGCCGAGGACACGGGCCTCACCCGGATCCACAACTACTACGGGATGATCGAGCAGATCGGCACCGTGTTCCTCGAAGGCCCGTCCGGGAACTCGTTGTACTGCCCCGATTTCGCCGACGTCGTGATCCGCGACCCGGAGACCTGGGAAGAGCAGCCGGTCGGCAAGCCGGGCGTCATCGAGGTGGTGAGCACGCTGCCGCGATCGTATCCGGGACACGTGCTGCTCACCGAGGATCTGGGCGTCTACAACGGAATCGACGACGGCGACTGGCCGGGCAAGCACTTCTCGGTGCTGGGCAGGCTGCCGAAGGCCGAGGCCCGCGGGTGCTCGGACACGTTCACCGGAGCGGCCGCATGAGTGCGTTGGAACAGCGTTTTCCGCTGGGCGAATCGGTTTCGGTCGACGCGCTGCTGGACGAACTGCGCGAGGAACCGGCCGGCGGCCGGCTGACCGTCGGCGATCCGCGAGTGGTCGAGTTCGTCACCAAGTTCGCGCGCAAGCTGCTCGCGCCCGCGTTGGCACGTCGCTTCCCGGAGCTGGCCTCACTGGGTTTCTTCCTGCGCAAGGGAGAACTCGCCAAGTCACTGTCCACTTTGGAAACCAGCGGTGACTCGCTGCGGTTCCCGCGCGGCCTGGTTTTTCACGTGCCACCGGCCAATGTGGACACCATTTTCGTGTACTCGTGGGCGCTGTCGGCGTTGGCGGGCAACAGCAACGTCGTGCGCGTGTCCTCGCGCTCGGCCGGTGCCGCCGAGGCCGTGCTGGAAGCGCTGAACGCGGCGCTCGAAGATGTGTCGCCGGAAACCGCGGCCACCATCCGGGCCACCCAGCGCATGGTCACCTACGACCGCAGCGACGAGGTCAGCGGCGCGTTGTCGCTGGCCGCGGACCTGCGGGTGATCTGGGGCGGCGACGCTTCCGTCGCGGCGCTGCGGAAGTACCCGCTGGCCCCGCACGCGCGCGACCTCACGTTCCCGGACCGCTCGTCGTTCGCGATCGCGTCGGTGCGCGGCTGGCAGGAAGCCGCGCCGGAGCAGCGCAAGGCCGCCGCCGAGGGTTTCTACAACGACTCGTACTGGTTCGACCAGGCCGCCTGCTCGTCGCCGCGCGCGGTGTTCTGGGTCGGCGATTCCTCGGGCGCGCGGGCCGCCGGACAGGAGTTCCGCGAGCTGCTCGCTCAGGTGCTGGTGGCGAAACAGCACGTCACCGAGCCGGCGATGGCCGTGCAGAAGCGAGTGTCGGCGTACGGCGCGGCGGTCGACGGTCTCGTGTCGTCGATCCGCTTCGACGGCAACGCGCTGGCGACGCTCGAGCTGGCCGATGCCGCGGTGATGCCGCGCGAATGGCTGGGCGCGGGCACGTTCGCGAACGCCTCGGTGGCGTCGCTGGACGAGCTGGTGCCGATTGTGCAACGCAAAGACCAGACGGTGAGCCAGTTCGGGTTCACCCGCGAGGAACTGACCGGATTCGTGACGGCGCTCGCCGGACGCGGGGTGGACCGGGTCGTGCCCTTCGGCTCGGCCCTCACGTTCGCCGGGGTCTGGGACGGCTACGATCTGCTGTCCGAGTTCAGCCGCCTGGTCACGGTGCAGGCCTGAGGAGCTGAGAGGCAGTGACGACCGTTCGTACGCAGAGCCCGGGGGACGACGCCCCGTCCACTGAGGACGCCCCGACCACCGGAAAAGCCCGCAAGTCCACCAAGGCGCGGGTGCTCGACGTCGTGCGCTGGGTCGCCATTCTCCTGGTGATCGGCTTCGCGGCGAAGAGCCTGGCGTCCAACTGGGACGAGTTCTGGCACACGCTGGCGGACGTCGCCTGGCAGTCGTCGGTGCTCAGCCTCGTGGCGCTGATGGTGTCGATCCTCGTGTCCGTGTGGGGCTGGCAGGTCTTGGTCGACCACCTCGGCGGCAAGCCGGTCGGCTACGCCCGCGGCGCGCAGATCTGCCTGGTCGGCTCGCTCGGCAAGTACGTGCCCGGTTCGGTGTGGGCGTACCTGCTGCAGATGGAACTGGGCCGCAAAGCAGGCCTCGCCCGCGCCCGGATCTTCACCGGCTCGCTGATCCAGCTCGGCCTCGGCGTGGTGTCCGCGCTGGTCGTGTCGCTGCTCGCGGCCCCGGCGCTGTTCAGCAACAGCCCGCGCGCGATGTGGCTGTTCGTCCTGATCCCGGTCGGCCTCGCGCTGCTGCACCCGCGCATCCTGACCTGGGGCACGTCGCTGGTCCTGAAGATCCTGCGCCGCCCGCCGCTGGCCGAACCGCTCGGCTGGGGCGTGGTGCTGAAGGCATTCGGCGCGTCCATGGGCGCCTGGGTGTTCCAGGGCGTGCACCTGTGGCTGCTGGCGAACTCGGTCGGCGCCCCCGGCTTCAACGGCCTGATCCTGTGCATCGGCGCGATGGCAGTCGCGATGACGGTCGGCACGTTCGCGTTCATCCTGCCCAGCGGTGTCGGGGTCCGCGAGGTCGCCCAGGTAGCGGTGCTGACGGCGAGCGGCTTGACGGTCGGCCAGGCGACGGCGTTCGCGGTGGCTTCACGAGTGATGTTCACGGTGGCCGATTTGCTGACGGCTGGGTTTGCTGCGCTGGCGGCGAAGATTGCGGCTCGGCGTACGGAAGTTGCTGACGCTGCCTGATTGAGGCTTAAGGAAAGGGAGGCCGCCCGTACTCGGGCGGCCTCCCTTTTTGTATGCACGGTGAGCAAGCTGCTCGTGTTTGAGTAACGAAATCCGGAATCCCGCGGATGATCTCTGTGGGGGGGCAAATCTTTGGCTGAGGTGTGCCCTGGAGCAGCGGGGTGCCCTCAAAGCCGTGGGCGAACCGTAAATCGCACGGGCTCAGCTGCGCCCGCGTTCGGCACCGGAATACGTTTTCAACATCGTGATGAACTGATTGGTTGTTTTTCCTTGACAATCTTGCGGAAAAAGTATGCGAAGCGAAGACCGTGGATGTCTTCCTGGCGATTCTTGCTGACGCTTGGCGCAGTGACGATCGCGCTCGCGCTGGCCATACCGCTCGCACCAGTGCGGTCCGACCAGGTCGACGTGAGCTGGCCGAAGGCTGGGCAACCGGCCGCGTCCACGGTCGCGATGTTCATGCCCTACCGGCCGTTGCAGCTGGATGTCTCGCTGTCCTGTTCGGCGGTGTCGACGGCCGCGGGATCGGCCCCCGTCACGGCGTTCTCTACTTTCCCGCCGGACGCGGACGGTGCGCGCCAGTGGGGGATGTCGCTCGTAGTGCGCGACCAGCAGTTGTTCCTTTCGGTCGCCGACCGCGAACACGCGCTGGGAAAGGCACCGTCCACGGGCTGTTCCTACCGAGTGCACGCCGAAGACCAGCAGTTAGTGGTTTCGGTGGCCGACGGTTCTCAGACCCGGGAACTGACGCGGATCGACGCTCTGGTGCCGCAGGTCGTCGCGTTCGTTACGGACCTGCCGCCCGAGCAGGTGGGTGCGGTCTCGGCACACGCGCAGGCTGACGCGCGATTCCAGACCTCGCCCACTCCGCTCAAGCTGATCCTCATGATCGGCTGCGCGCTGGGAATCCTCGCCTGCCTGATCGCCGGATTCCGATTCTTCGGCACACGCGAGCGGCCCCGCGAGGTCAACGCGGGCAGGCGGCGCGTGGCCGATCTGGTCTGGACCGGGCTGGTCGCGGCCGGGGTCGCGGCGTGGGGAATTCTCGGTCCGCAAAGCGTGGACGACGGCTGGTTCCTCGGCATGCACCGGAACTTCGATGCCGCCGGGTACGCCGGTGACTACTACATGTCCTTCAACGCGGCGGAAACTCCCGCGGTAGGACTGCAGCACTTGTTCGCTCCGCTCTTCCACTTCTCCTGGGCACCGCTGTGGGTTCGGATCCCGGCGATGCTCGCCGGCATCGCGATCTGGGCGCTGGTGCTCGGCATCGTGCGGCTTGTGCGCCGCTACACCGACCGGCCGCGAGTGCCGCATTGGCTGCTCGCCGCCGCGTTCTTCGTCGCCTGGATGCCCGGCGGCGCGGGGCTCCGGCCTGAGCCGTTCGTGGCGTTGTGCGTAGCGGTGAGCGGTTATGCCGCCGTTCGAGCGCATTTGACGAACGCTCCTGCTTGGCTTCTCGTCGGCGCGGTGGCGGCGGGGCTGGCGTTCACCGTCACGTCCACCGGCTTTCTCGCGGTGATCCCGCTCGCGATCGGCCTCGTGCAAACGTGCCGCCGGCTGACCGGCGTGCGTGACCGGGTCGCCCTGGTCGTCCTCGCTCTGGCCGCTATGACCGTCGCGGTGCCGATCGCTTTCCAGGACACGGGTCTCGGCGGCTTCCTCGACTCCGCTGGTGCGCGCTATTGGTACGGCGCGGACCTGAGCTGGTACCACGAATTCAACCGGTACCAGATGCTGCTGGGCGGCGGCATCTCCGACGAGTTCCTGTTCGAGCAGCACCCCATGCGCAGGCTTCCCGTCCTGTTGTCCATCGGGCTGACGGTGATCGTGCTGGCGTTGCGGCTGCGGCACCGGGGCGGGAGCACTTTCTCCGGCCCGTTCGGCTGGCCGTTCGCCTGGTACGGACTCGGCCTCGCGTCGCTGGTGTTCACTCCCACGAAGATCGGTTCGCATTTCTTCGCGCTCGCGTTCTTCACCGTGCTGGTCCTGGCCTTCGGCCTGTCCGGGCTTCCCCGCGCGTTCGCCCGCGAGCACGTCGGCTGGGTCGTCCGGCTCAGCGCGTTGTTCCTCGTCCTGCTGCTGACCAGCGTCTCGTTCAGCGGCATCAACTCGTGGTGGGCCTATGACCGGCTGGGGATGCCCGAGCTGAACAAGAAACTCCTGCACGGCCTCCTCGCCAACCCAGCGCTGATTTTGGTGGCCGGTGTGGCGGCAGCGGGTGTGATCATGCTGATCATCCGCCGGTACTTCGGCCGGGCGCGCGACGCCGCTCCGGGCCCGGTGCGCTGGATCGGCTGGACCGCGGTTGCCATCGCCGGGCTTTCCGTCCTGCTGATGCCTCCGCTCACCGCAGGTCTGCTCGCCAAGGCCGCAGTGAACCAGCACAACCGGGGAGCCTGGTCCACGGTCTCGGCCAATCTCCATTCCGTGACCGGTTCGACGTGCGGTGCGGCCGACGCCATCCGGGTCGACGGCGAGGGCGCCGACCGGCCGCTCAGCCAGGTCCTCGCCGAGCAGGATGGACCGACGCTGGTGGACTGGCCCATTTCCTTCTGGTTCCCGTGCGCGCGGCTTCCCCAGCTCGCCGACGGCCTGCTCGAACCACCGGCGACCGTCGTCGTCGCACCGGGTCCGTACCGCTTCGACGGCGACCTCACGCGCATTGCCAAGCCACACGGCGGCGCGTTCGCCCCGATGACCAAGGTCGCCGCCTACCGTGAACTGCCGTCGCGGCTGATCAACGACCCGGAGCTTTCCGGTCTGCTGCTCGAGGTCGATTACCGGTATCCGGTCGGCGGGTACGACGTCCGAAAGACCACTGCCGATCAGCCTGGCTGGCACCGGGATCCCCCGTACGCCAACCGGGATTACACCGGCCAGGCCCCGCCCTCGTCCTGACCGGGTTCGGGGCGGACTTGAGTGGTCCTGCAGTACTGAAATGGAGGAGGCCGCCCGAACCCGGGCGGCCTCCTGCTTTTTCCGCGCCGTCGGCGGACGTGATCGATTTATCGGTGGCGTTCACCGTCGAGACCGAGAACGACGCGATGGCCGGTCGGACGGGGACCCATTCGGTTGCGGTGCGGCCGAATCCGGCGTGATTCCAGTGGCGGGCTTCTCCAGTTTCGCCAGCTCGACGTTTTCCGTCGGCGTTGGCGGTCAGACGCCTCTTCGAGGTGATGACTCGCGACGGATCGATCAGTGCGTCCGAGCACGACTTGCCGGGAGCGAGGCGAGCACGCTGCCGGTGAACGGCGCAATTTCGGCTGCCTCGCGAGTCAATCTTTTTCGATTGACCAGACTGTCTATCCTGCATGAAACAGCGGCAGGATTCCGAAAAACCCTGCCGCTGGAATCAAATACGCTCAGCGATTCAACTGGTAAATCACCGCGTCCTCATTGCGGTAGACCTCCTTGAGGAACGGAAGCCCGTCCAGTCCGATCAGCCCTTCATTCGCGTACGCGGGCTTCGGCGGTGCGGCCGGGCGGCCGAGGATCACCCAGTGGACGTTGAGCCGCTCAACCGCGGCGCGGACCGCCGGGTTTGTTTCGTAGTCGCGGAAGTGGGCGGCGAGCAGCACCGCGTCCGAAGGCGGGTTGGAGCCGTCGTCGTGGGCGGCGACGGTGCGGACACCAGCGAGCGCGTAGGTCCAAGGCGTGCCGTCGTAGCGGTCGTTCATCGCCCACTGGCCGGGCTTCGCCAGCTTGCCCAGTTCCACCATCGCGCGTTCCTCGCCGGGCGTGATGTTCTGGTTGCGCGGGTCCGGGCTGTGGTAACCGCCAGCGATCACTTCGCTGTTGGTGCGGGTGTAGAGGCCCTTCGTGACGCCGACAAAAGCCAGCAGCACCACCGCGGCGAGCGCGGCTGGCGGAACACGTGAGGGCAGCCGTTCCTTCAGCCATTCGTGCAGCGCCGCGACGCCGTGGCCTGCGATGAACGACAGCGGCACGATCGCCATTGTGATGAACCGGTACGGGTCGTCCCACCACGGCCGCGACAGGGCCATGACCAGCGGCGAGTCCGAGGACGCCACCGCCATGTAGAACAGGCCGGTGATCAGCGCGGTCAGGCCGATCCAGCGCAAGCCGCCGAGTCGGCGGAAGAAAATGAAACCGACGAGCAGCGCCGCCGACAGCCAGATCTGCGGATGCGGTTCGAAGTGCTGGAATCCGAGCAACGCGCCAAGCGCGGTCGTCGCCCGCCATTCGCTCGGCCAGCCGAGGTAGCCCCAGCTGCTTGCCTGTCCCAGTGCGCCGAACAGTTGCATCGACGCCACGAGCACCGACACCGCCGCGATCGGCAGCAGCGCCAGGAGGTCCTTGCCGATCGAACGCCACCGCTCGATCCAGCGCTGCACCAGCAGCGGCCCGGCGAACAGGATCGCGCCGAACAACGCGGAGGAGTGGACGCACAGCAGGCCGATCGCCCCGAGCATCAGCACGAAACCGGTGTCCAGCGCGACCCGGTCGAGGTAGCGGCGCAGGACCACGGCGGCCAGCGGGGTGAGCGCGATGCCCACCAGGAACGGGAACAGCGGCCCGCGGTTCATCGACTCGTACAGGCCCATCACCGGCGCGGCCGACGCGAGCGCGACAGCCCCGGCCAGCACGGCGCGGCCGCGGAACGCCCGCACCATCACCGCGAGCGAAAGCGCCAGCAACCCGGGCAGCAGCGCGGTGTTCACGTCGAGGGTCAGCGGGATCGAGCCGCCGCTGATCGTGTACTGCACGGAGGCGAGCAGGTGGTAGGCGTTGGGGTAGAAGGGCGGTGAACCGTCGCCGTACCAGTTCAGCTTGCTCATGCCGAAGAGGCTGCCGTCGCCGCTTTCGGCGATGTAGCGAATGCCGTTGGCCGCGTACGGCGCGTCGCCGCCTTGGGCGATCGCGCCGAGGTGACCCATGCCATGAACCGCGGTGTAGAACCCGATCGCGATGGCGAGGACGACACACGCGCCGACCGCCCAGTTCGCCCGCGGTTCCCAGGCCCGCGGTTCCGGCTCGTGCGGCCACCGGCGGACGGTCAGCCGCCGGAGTCCGAACGCGACAGCCGCGAAGATCACCGTGGTCAGTGCCAAGGTCCAGGCGTTGAAGGGCAGCCCGATCGCCGCCGTCCACGGACCCGCGAGGCCGGCGATGGCGTAGCTCAGCAGCGGCGTCAGACCGGCGAGCAGCCAGCCGCGCAGACCGGCGGCGACGCCGGTGATGAGCCCGGGGATTCCGAGCACGAGCAGGCAGCAGGCAATGCTGGCTGCCACGGAGAGCAGGGTGGGTTCGCTCGGCACAGTCTTCCTCAGGTCACGGGACATCCGCCGGCCCCCGCCGTGGCGGATTGGAATCGAGGCCCAGACTAGCGGGCACCCATATACACCCGAACGGCTGATGTCGGCGGAGCGCGGCCGCGCGCTTGACTGGAACTGGTGAGGAGCGGTCCGCCAGGGGTCGGCCGGACGGGTGAGGGGCGCGGGAGGCTGGGGGCGCGTGGTTTACGCGGTCGTGGGGGGATGGCTGGCGCTGGCCGCGCTGGTCGTCGCCGCTTGGCGGCGGATCGGACACGACTGGCGGTGGCGCGTCGGGGTTCTTCTTCTCGTTCTCGCGTTTTCGCTGTCGCATCAGCTGTTGTTCGCCACTGCCACCGAGGACGCGTACGTCAGTTTCCGGTACGCGCAGAACATCGCTGACGGCGTTGGGCCGGTTTTCAACACTGGCGATCGCAGCGAAACGTACGCGAATTTCCTCTGGCTCGTCGTGATCGCCTTGCCGCGCGGGGCATTCGGCGCGGAAGTGCCGTCCGCGGCCGTCGTAGTGAGCGGCGCGGCCGCGTTGGCGTGCGTGGTGCTGGCGTATTTCCTCGCCAATCGCATTGCCGCGCTCGCGTTGCCGGACGGGGTCGAGCCCCGGCGAGCGGTCGGAGTCGCGGCGGCGTTGCTGACCGCGGGCGCGAATGGGCTCGCGGTGTACGGGCTTTCTGGCACTGAGCTGCCGATGTTCGCGTTGCTCGTGCTTTGTGTCTCGTACGCGTTGGTGGCGGGCCGGCCGTTGGTCGCCGGGGTGCTCGTGGCCAGCGCGGTGATGACGCGGCCGGAAGGGCTCGTGCTCGCGGTCGTCGGCGCGGGGTGGCTCGTTTTCGCGGCGGCCCGCGGGCGGCACACCTGGTGGGCGCCGGTCGGTTTTGTGCTGGGCGCGCTGGTTTTCCTGGCTCCGTGGACGGCTTGGCGGATCACCTATTACGACCGGTTCGTGCCCGACCCGAGCCTGCCGCCGGGCCCTGATTGGTCGTACCTGGGCGGCTTCGCCTTGGCGCACTTGGGTTTTCTCGTCCCGGCCGTGGTTGTGGCGGGATTGGTGGCGAACCGGGGACGCGCGGCGGAAGCCCGGCCCGCGTTGTGGCTGCTGCTGGCGCTCGCCGTCGGGCACACCGCGTTCGTGGTGCTCTTCGAGGAGGATCCGGGCCTCTCGTGGCGGCTGCTCGTGCCGGTACCGCCGTTGTTGGCGGTCGCCGCCGTGGCCGGATGCGGCGTCCTCACCCCGGTGCCGAGGCCGCGGGCGGTTTCCCGGGCGGTTCCGGCGGTCACCGCGGCGCTCACTGGGGTCGCGGTGGCGGTCTCCGTGCTCAGCCCCGAGGTGCTGGAGCGCGTGCGGGCGTGGAGTACGCAGGGAGCGCAACTGGCTGAGGTCGCGGACTGGCTCGCTCGCTACCTGCCGCCGGGGTCCGTCGTGAGCGCCGGATCGCCGGGGCTGCTGGCGAGCCGCGCCGGTTCACGGGTGCTGGTGGTCGGGCTCGACGCGGAACGCTCGACGCTCGCCGTGCCCGGCCGTTCGGGATACGCCAGCCGCCAGGATTGTGCCGACGACCTGCCCGCCTGGTACCGCGTCGCGACCTTCCGGCGCACCGGGACGCCGTTCTGGATCTCGGTCTACCCGCGCGCCGACGACGCGAGCCGGCTCGTCGACGAACTCGACCGCGCCCCCGACTTCCACTACGTGTCCTGCCCCTGAAGTGTGGCGGAGCCGACCCGCGCGACCTACCGGCGAGAAACCTACGGTCCCGTAGCCTTGGCGCATGGCTGACTTCGTGTACCCGCCCGTCCTGGTCGCCGCGCGGCTGATGTTCCGGCTGCTCGACAACCGCCTCCGGGTGACCGGCGCCGAGCATGTGCCCGCCCGCGGCGGTGCGGTGCTCGCCTGCACGCACGTCAGCTACCTGGACTTCATCTACTGCGGCCTCGGCGCCCGCCCGGCGAAGCGGCTGGTGCGGTTCATGGCCAAGCAGGAAATCTTCAGCAACCCGGTCGCCGGTCCGCTGATGCGCGGCATGCACCACATCCCGGTGGACCGCGCCGCCGGGCAGGCGTCCTACGACGAGGCGGTGGCCCGGCTGCGCGCAGGCGAGGTCGTCGGCGTTTTCCCGGAGGCCACGATCAGCCGCTCGTTCACCGTGAAGGACATCAAGACCGGCGCGGTCCGGATGGCCGCCGAGGCGGGTGTTCCGGTGATCCCGATGGCGCTGTGGGGCACGCAACGGCTCTGGACGAAGGGCCGCCCGAAGGACCTGACCCACCGGCACGTGCCGATTTCGGTGGTGATCGGCGAGCCGATGCGCCCCGGCCCGGACGACTCCTGCGAGGCGCTGACGACGGACCTGCGCGCCCGGATGTCGGAGCTGCTGGAGAAGGCGCAGGCGGAGTACCCGGAGGCTCCGGAGAGCGACGCTGAGCGCTGGTGGATGCCCGCGCATCTTGGCGGCAGCGCGCCGACGCCCGAGGAAGCCGCGGCACTCGACCGCCGCTCGTGAGCGCTGCTCGCGCCCCAATGCCACATTGGGTGCGCTGAACGCACCGAATGCCACTTTGGGTGCGTCGGATGCACCGAATGCCACTTTGGGTGCGTCGGATGCACCGAATGCCACTTTGGGTGCGTCGGATGCACCGAATGCCACTTTGGGTGCGTCGGATGCACC
>NZ_JBSFNS010000053.1:0-132 GCF_053587275.1 Amycolatopsis sp. NPDC003676 | reverse complement strand
ACCGAATGCCGCATTGGGTGCGCTGAACGCACCGAACGCCACTTTGGGTGCGTCGGATGCACCGAATGCCACTTTGGGTGCGTCGGATGCACCGAATGCCGCATTGGGTGCGCTGAACGCACCGAACGCCAC
>NZ_JBSFNS010000052.1:0-56555 GCF_053587275.1 Amycolatopsis sp. NPDC003676 | reverse complement strand
GCCGGCCCGCCCGCCCCCCCCCCCCACGGGTTTTGGAAAGCCGCCGGGCCGGGGGGCGGGAAACGCCCGTGCGGGCAACCCTGAGGGAATCTGATTCCCTCAGGGTTCCCCTCACGGACCTCGGCATTGCGGAGCAGGCCGGGCGGGTGCGACGCGGGTCACACCCGGAGTTGTCACATCCGGCGGGCGGGCGGCATCTCATGGGCATCCGCTTCACCACACTGGAGGATCTGATGAACGCACGCTTCGACATGATGACCAACGACCTCGGCAAGTCGCTCGGCAAGCGGTTCGCCGGGCTGAGCATGCTGCTGCGCAACTCGTCGCTGCCGACGTCGACGCAGGAGCTGGTTTCGCTGCGGGCCAGCCAGATCAACGGCTGCGGCTTCTGCACCGACATGCACACCAAGGACGCCGCCGCGGCGGGCGAGACCGCGGAACGGCTGCACCTGGTCGCCGTCTGGCGCGAGGCGACCGTCTTCACTCCGGCCGAGCGGGCCGCGCTCGCGCTGACCGAGGAGGGCACCCGGATCGCGGACGCCGGCGACGTTTCCGACGCGACGTGGGCGCAGGCGCGCGAGCACTACGACGACGACCAGCTCGCCGCGCTGGTCATGCTGATCGGCCTGATCAACGCGGCCAACCGGATGAACGTCATCGTGCGCACGCCGGCCGGGCTGTACCAGCCGGGCCAGTTCGCCAACGTCAGCTGACCCGGGCCGGCCGGGGGAACACGGGGCGCCGCCGAGCAGCGGTGGGACTCGGCGGTGACCCGTGCGCTTGCCGGTTACCGGGCAGGTCCGCGTGCTTTCAGCGCGGAAGAAGCCGGGGATGCGGTGCGGGCAGGTCCCTCTCCCCAGCCTGCGCCGCTCCCCCGGACTCGGCAACCGGGGGTTCCGCCGGACGGATCACGGGTTTCCGCAGAACTTCCGCTCGGCGGCGAACGGGTCCGGCGGCACGGTCACTCCGGTCCGGTGCACGGCTCCGGTGAGATTCGCCCAGAACCTGCCCGGCGACATCGGCTCGCGCGTGGACCGCTGGATCTCCGCCAGATCTCCGCAGCTCAGCGCGTGCCGGGCGGCGGCGACCTGGTCCGCGGTGATGTCCGCGCGCATCGCGAAGTTGCCTGAGCTGAGGACCGGGGCTTCTGGGTCCGCGTAATCCGCCAGCAGCCACGCGTTGCTCAGCGGTTTCGAGTGTCCCGGCTTCACGGTGGGGAACTCGAACCGCGCGCCGATCGGGTTGGCGAGGCCCCAGAAGTCGACGACACCGACGTCCACCGGTGAGATGACACCGACCGTCCCGAGATATACCCCGATCACCATGCTCTTCGACGGGACGTCCGCGCGCAGGCGTGCGGTAAGGATCCGCTGGTGCGGGTCTTCGTAGATCAGCGTGCGCGGACTGACGGCGTCGTTGAGATATTTCATCCTCGGCGTGAAATCCGCCGATTCGGTGGGATAGGTCTGGCCGGTCCACGCGTGGTAGTAGCCGCGTTCGTCGTCGATGAGCTTGCCGTCTTGCGGGATGAACTGCCCGATGCTGGCGCAGAGAACCGCCCAGGCCAGCAGGACGACGCCGATCACGCGCGTTTTCTTCGCCGCCGGAAGCACCAGCACCGGCAGCATCAGCAGGAAGAAGATCGGCAGCACCATGCGGGCGTGCATGTAGTCGCCGCCGACCTTCAACAGATATGCCAGCGACAGCACACCCGCGACCACCGGGGCGAGGGTGACGATTCGATCGCTGCTTTGCCTCCGCAGCACCCCGGCGAGCAGAACCGCGCAGAGCACCAGCGGCAGCCACAGCAGGTACGGGTTCGCGAAGTCGCCGACGTAGTCGAATCCGCGCGCCCAGAAGGATTCGCTCGCGTTCTTGGTGAGCGCGGGCATCGGCACGAGGATGCCGTAGAAGCCCATGCGGAAGATCTCGTACCCGACCGGCAGCGCTCCGGCGGCCCCCACCGCGGCGAGGGTGACGCGCCAGGTCGGCTTCGTCACCAACCACAGTGCCACCAGGAACACTGCCGCGACCAACGTTTGTTCGGGACGGACCAGCGGACCCAAGCCCATCACAAACGCTGCTGTGACAACAGATTTGGCTGACTTTCTGTCGCGCAGCCTCACGAGCAGCCACCAGCAGAGCGCCATCCAGAACGTGTTGAGCCCGGTCTCCAGCCCGGACGTCGCGTACTGCCACACCGGCCGCACGCCCAGCAGCGCGAGGATCCCGCACGGCACCATCGCCGCGACGTGTCCGCCGTGCAAGCGGCTCGTCGCGCTCACCGCGAAGCCGAACCCGGCGGCGGTGAGGAGCAGGCCGAGCATCCAGGACAGCGTCGAGGTGTCCGACTGGCCGAACACGAACCCGGCGAATGCGAGCAGCCATTGCCACAGCGTGCTCGTGGACGCCTCGGCCCGTTCGCCGACGTTGTAAACCGGTCCGTTCCCGGCGAGGATCTGTTCGACGATTCTGGTGAAGATCAGGGCGTCGTCACAAATCCAGCGAGTGAAATAGCCGAGAATGGCGATCAACAGGATCGCGCCGACGGTTATCCAGCTATTTCTTCGCCGGTAATTCCGGACGGAAATCGGCTGTTTTACGGCGCGCGGAAGCGCCCTTGGCATTGTGTCCATGGAAAATCCTTGCTACGAGAGCGTTCGGCGGAAGTCGAAGATTCCGGCCGCGATCAGCGCCACGATGCCCGCGCTCACGAGCGCCACCTGCACCAGCTCCAGCGCCTCGAAGCCGGCCGCGGCCATGGTGGCTTTAAGGACAAGCGACTGGACCAGCACCAGCGCACAGCACGCCGCCAGCGCAAACGACCACGAGGGAGAGCGTCGCCGGAAAGCGAAATAGACCGGGATGACGAGCACCGCCGCCCACGTAAACCAGGAAAGCCCGCGCAGGTCTGATCCGCCGAAGAAACCGAAGTAGAGTGCCGAAGCCGTAACCCCGAGGAAGGCAGGCCACCATTTCCGCGCGGACGGCAGTGGCGCGCCGATATGGAACCCGGCGATCATCAGCAGCAGCGGCAGCCATTGCGGGATGAAATAGCCCAGCAGATCAGGACTGAAACTGAACGAATACTGATACAGGAAGGCCGCGAATCCGGCGATCAGCACCACGCCGGCGACTCCTCGCGCGGCCCGGCGCCGCCCGGCGAAGAGGAGCGCGAGAGGCGCGACGGCCGCGACGGCCAACGCGACGTCGTGCCATATTTGCTGGGCGGACTGCGAGGCGTAGAGCGACATGGCCGCTTCGACGGGGGATCCGGGTGCCGCGTAAAGGCGGCTTGTCCGAGAAAAGCCGAGTGCGTCGTATAAATCGTGGCCGAGGGAGAGGACGCTCTTCATCACGCCCCAGAGAAGCCCGAGCAGCGCGACCAGCCGGACAGTGTCGCCGAACGCGACCACGCGAGCCGGGGCTGAGCCAGCAGCCAGCCGGGCGCGCAGGCCCAGACCCAGCATCGAAAGCAGTTCGCGGCCTTCCGCGAGACGGCCGCCACCGGCCTCCCGCGCGTCGAGCAGGGTGCCGACCAACTCTTCCTCGCGGTCGGCGCGGTACCAACGGGGCAGCAGTCGCACCATCCGGCGGCACCGGAGTTCCGGAGCGGTCATGATCTGGCCGACCGCTCGACCCACTGCAAGACTCGCGCCGGGTGAGAGCGCTGAAGCTCGGGAGCGGTCATGCTCCGCCCCCGAGCGCCCAGCCCCGCGCCCGCAGCACCGAATCCGCCGCGGCGGCATTCGCGGCCAGCCGCCGGGCTTGCTCGGCCAAAACGCGGCCGCCGAGGTCGGTCAGCCGGTAATAACGCCGCAGCCGGCCCTGGTGGATCTCCTCCTTGTCTCGCTCCGCCCAACCGTCGGCCACCAGCCGGTCCAGCACGCCGTACAGCGTGCCGACCCGCAGGCGGACTCGGTTTTCCGACAGCTTTTCGACGGCCTGGACGATGCCGTAGCCGTGCTTCGGCTCGTCGGCGAGCGCGGTGAGGATCAGGAAGACCTGCTCCGACATGCCTCGTTCGGTCACCCGTCCATATATATCACGTCGCGATATATGCGGATGGCCGAGACAACGGGCTACTGCCCGGCGACGGCCGTTCCCTCCAGCTCGACCAGCAGGGTGGGGATCGCCAGCCGGGTCACGCCGAGCATCGTGGCCGACGGGGCGACCCCGGCCGCGGCCAGCCGGGCGGCGAGGGCGCCGTAGTGCTGGAAAAGCTGGTCGACGTCGGTCGTGTAGACGTTGAGCCGGACCAGGTTTGCCAGCGTCATGCCCGCTTCGGCGAGCACTTCCTCCAGGTTGTCGAGACTGAGCGCCACCTGCTTCGCCATGTCCCCGGCGTGCTGCGGTTCGCCGTCGGCGTTCATCGCGGTCTGCCCGGAGCAGTACAGGGTCCGGACCGGTCCGGACACCAGTTCGCCCTGGTGGTATCCCATCGCCGTCGACCACGCCCACGGGTTGACAGTCGTTCGCTCCACTACTTGCTCCATTCGCGTTCTCGGGCAGTACGCGGAGGAGCTTGGCAAGCAATACCCGACATCCTGTGTCGCGTATTGGGTAGAATTTCCGGTATGCGCGCCGACCGGTTGGTCTCGCTGGTCCTGCTGCTGCGCCAGCGCGGCCGGCTGTCCGCGGCCACTCTCGCTCGCGAGCTGGAAGTCTCCACTCGCACGGTGCTGCGGGACATCGACGCGCTGTCCGCGGCGGGCGTCCCGGTCTACGCCGAACGCGGGCGGAACGGCGGATTCGCGCTGCTGCCCGGATTTCAGACTGAACTCACCGGGCTGAACCACGACGAAGCGCTCGCGTTGCTGGTCGCCGGAGCACGCCGCGGCGCGCAGGCGTTCGGTCTCGGTTCGGCGCTCGCTTCGGCCATGCTCAAGGTGGTCGACGCGCTGCCGGAAAGCCATCGGACCACGGCCGCGGGCGTGGCCGAACGGTTGCTCATCGACCCGGAGATCGACCTCCTCTCGCGCCGCGCGGTCGCCGAGGAGGTACCGGACGCGGTGGTGGCCGAGATCCGTCGCGCGGTGTTCGCCGGACACCAGGTGCGCATCCGCTATCAGGCGGTCAACCAGACTCCTCAGTGGCGCACGGTGCACCCGATTGGACTGGTCACCGTACGGGAGCTGGGATATCTGCTGGCCACCCGAGACGGCGAGGACCGGACGTACCGGCTGTCGCGAGTGCTGGCCGCCGAAGAACTCGACGAACCAGCGCAGCGGCCCGATCGGGTAGACCTCGGCCGGGCCTGGCAGGAACGCAGCGCGCGATTCCGGACCGGCGGCGACCAAATCGTCGCGCTAGTCCGAATTCGCCCGGCGCAGCGCGAAGAACTGGCCCGCACCGCGCTCGCCATTCTCGCCGAGGAACCCAGCCCGGACGGGTGGATTCGGCTGGAGGCGGCTTTCCAGGATTCCCGGCACGCCGAATGGGCATTGTGGCAGCTCGCCCGGAACGCGGAAGTCCTTGCGCCGCAATCGTTGCGTGCCGCGCTGCACCACCGCGCCGCCGCGATCGCCGCCGCCTACGCGGGACCCGCCTGACTCCTCGGCACCGGCACTGCCTGCACATTCCGTAGTTGTGCGGATACCTACTCACTGGTAAGTTACCCGCCAGTCGTGATCCACATCATGGTTCGAACTTCATGGTTCAAAGGGGAGTCATGATCCGGAAACCCGTCCGCGCGTTGATCGCCGCCGCCGCTCTCGCGATCACCTCCGCCGTCGCGCTGCCCGCCGCCGCCTCGGCTGATTCCTTCTACAGTTACGACGGCAGCACGCCGCTTTCGTCGTATGCGCCGGGCACCGTATTGAAGACGCGGACGTTGACATATCACGTCTTCGGCTTCCCGACCCCAGTACAGGCCACCCAGCTGCTCTACCGGACCGCCGACGCGCAGGGCAATCCCACCGCGAACGTCACCTCGGTCGTCCGCAATCCCTTGGGCGGCAACGGAAAAGTCGTTTCGTACCAGTCCGCGTACGACTCGCTCAGCCCCGAGGACGCACCGTCCCGCGCGATCGCGGGCGACGTCCGGCTCGGCGGCGTGCTGCCGAACGCCGAATCGCTGCTCATCGCACCGGCGCTCGCGCTCGGGTACAGCGTCGTCATCCCGGACACCGAAGGCCCGGCCGCCGATTTCGCCGCGGGTCCCGAATACGGTCAGACCACTTTGGACTCCATCCGCGCCGCGACGCACGCGTCCGGCACCGGAATGAACGAATCCACCAAGTTCGGTCTCATCGGCTACTCCGGCGGCGCGATCGCGACCGGCTGGGCGTCGGCGATCGCCGCGAGCTACGCGCCGGACGTCGAGAAGAACCTCGTCGGTTTCGCCGAGGGCGGGGTGCTCGTCGACCCCGCGCACAACCTCAAGTACGTCAGCGGCAGCCCGGTCTGGTCCGGCGTGATCCCGATGGCGCTGATCGGCGTCTCACGCGGCTACGGCATCGACCTCAAGCCGTACGCCAGCCAGTACGGCCTGAAGGTGCTCGCCGAGCTCGAGCACGCGTCGATCGCACAGGCGCTCGGCCACTACCCCGGGCTGACCTGGCAGAAGCTGGTGAAGCCGGAGTACGCGGATCCGGATTCGGTGCCGCCGTTCGTCGACGCGGTCAACAAGGTGAACATCGGCTCGGCCGCGACGCCGTCGATTCCCGGGTTCATCGCGCAGGCCAACAACGGCGCGCTCGAAGGCACCGTCAGCAACGAGCCGGGCATCGGAACCGGCGACGGCGTGATGGTGGCCGGCGACGTCCGCGCGCTCGCGAATCAGTACTGCGCCACCGGAAACACTTCGATCAAGTACACGCAATACGACGCGCTGAGCCACGCCACCGCGCTCCCGGCGTGGGCCCCGACTGCGATCGCCTGGCTCGGCGACCGGTTCGCGGGCAAGGCCGCGCCTTCCAGCTGCGGGCACATCCCGCCGGGGAACTCGCTGGAACCGGAGCAGCACACCGGGTCCTGACCGGCTGATCCAGGCAACGGTTCGGCGACGAAATCCCTGCGACTGCGTCACCTTCGTCGCCGAACCGCCTGGCCCGCCCGCACACTGACCGCATCCGACCGGCCTGCCCCGGGACCTTTTCCCTAGGCAGGCGCGTCATGAACACCCACTCTTCACTAGTCCGCAGGCTCTCGGCGCGAAACGTTGTGCTGCGCAAGATCCCGGTGGCGGCAGGGATTCTGCTCCTGTCGGCATGCAGCGGGCCCACCGCAGTCCCAGGACCGCCGGGCACCACGGCTCCCGCCACCACGGCAGCGCAGAACGCCACGGCCGCTCCGTCGTCTTCGGACCGTCCGGCACCGTCCCGTTCGGACGGTCATCCTTCACCCTGTGGTCCGACCAGGAATTGGGGCACTGGAACCAAAGAAGGCCCCGGCTCGACAACGAATGCACTGTATTTAGTCACTGTGAGCCGACACGGCTGTTACGACGAAGTGGTGTTCACCATCAACGGCCCTGATGCCGCTGGATTCACCGTGCGATACGTGCCGCTCGTGACCGCGGATCCCTCCGGTAAACCCTTGCCAGTTCCCGGAAACGCAGTCCTGCAAGCGGTGCTCCGCGCACCCGCGCAAGGTTTCGACGACAGCGGACACCAGCCGGGCCGCGTGCTAGCCCAAATCGGCGATTATCTCGCGCAGCCAACCGGTTGGCCGTCCTTGCGCGCGGTCCGGTTCGCGGGATTCTTCGAGGGCCAGTGCACTTTCGCTATCGGCGTCCGGGCGCAGGTGCCGTTCCGGGTGAGCAGCCAGGAAGTGCCCGCCGACCAGATCCGCCGGGTGGTGGTCGACCTCGCACACTGAACCAATCCCCGCTCAGCGCACGAAACTCGCCAGCCGGTCGAGCTGCCGCAACGCGTCCGCGGGATCCGCGTGGTCCTCGAGTTCGAACAGCACCCGATCGAAGCCCGCCTCCGCGTAGTCCGCCAGCTTCTCCGGGTCGGCCCCGTAGAGCGTGACCGGGACGTGGCGGCCCGCCCGCTCGCGCAGTTCGGTGATCCGCGTGCGCAGGAAATCGATCGGGTACAGCGGCAGCGGGAGCCAGCCGTCGCCGTGGCTGAGCACGCGGTCGAGCACCTTCACCCCGACCCCGTTCCCCTCACGTACGCGTCAGCCCGCGCGAAAGCCCCTGCCCGCACACCGGCGGACAGGGGCTTTCCCTTACTCGCTAACGAATCAGCCGTCCGAATCGGCCGACGGGATGAACGCCCCCGGCACCTGGTCCGGCGCGAAGATCTTGTCCTCGCCCGGATACGGCTGGTTCCATCCGTGCACCTGGTACCATGTGAAGTGGTCCATCTGCGCGGGGTTGGCGTAGTCCGCGGTGGCGTTCGGGCCGGTCAGCTTCTGCTGCGCCTGCCATTGCTGCCACTGCTGCGCCAGCTGCTGCTTGTCCGCGGGCACCGCCGCCGACGCCGCCGCGGTGGACGCTGTCGGGACGTTGTCCGTGCCGCACGACGGCGGGGTCTTCAGGCCCGCGGTCAGCGACGTCTGGTTCGGCACCGCGGTGAACGGCGTGGCGTCCGGCTTCTGCGTGAACGCGGTCGCCATCGGGGTGGCCGCGCTGTCCTTCTGGTTCATCGGGTGGATCCCGAGGATCTGCTCGATGGTGCGGATCATGGTGATCTGCGAGTAGTACCGGCTGTCGGTCACCCCGCGCTGCGCGTACGGGCTGATGATCTGCACCGGGGCCCGGTGCCCGTCGACGTGGTCGAGCCCGGCCTGGGAGTCGTCCTCGACCACGAAGATCGCGGAGTCCTTCCAGTACTGGCTGTGCGAGATCTTGTCGACGATCTTGCCGACGGCCAGGTCGTTGTCGGCGACCTGCGCGGCCGGGCTCGGCGGCCCGCCGGTGTGGTCGCTCGACAGCCAGAACATGTTCAGGTCCGCCGGGCCGTTCTTCTCGAAGTCGTTCTTCCAGATCTCGTACCGGTACTGGTCCGGCACCGCCGTGTCGAACTTCGGGAAGCCCGGCACCGAAACCTTGTTCAGCGACGGGATCGGCGACGACGAGACCAGCGGGTACGCGGTCGGCTCGCCGGTCGCGGCCATGTTCTTCGAGTCGCAGTACAGGTTCTGCCAGCTCGCGTCCGCGGGCTTGGTCAGGAACTGGTGGAACTCGCCGAAGTCGCGGACGGACTTGCCCGCCGCCTGCGCACCGGTCCACAGGAAGCCGCTGCGCTGGTGGCCCAGCGCGTCGTCCTCGGTGTCGTAGCTGCGCTTGTACTCGCCGGCCGACGACTCGGTGTACTCCGGGTTGTCCGCCTGCATCAGCCAGTTGTGGCCCTCGGCCGAGTTCGTGCCGATGTCGTAGGTGTTGTCGTACAACCCGAACTGGTCGGCCAGCGCGTGCTGGTTCGGCGTGACGGCCTGGCCGAACTGCGCCAGCGCCGGGTTGCCGTTGCCCTTCTTCATGTCGCCGAAGAGCTGGTCGTACGTCCGGTTTTCCTTGACCAGCAAGAAAACGTGCTTGATCGTGGACGGGTCGCCGAGCCGCTGCGGCACCGGAACCGGCTTGACGTTGCGGTTGCCGTTCGCCTTCTGCACCGAACCCGGCGTCCAGCCGTTCTGCTTGAACACCTGAGACGTCTGCGCCCAGATCTGCCAGTCGGTCGGCAGGGTGAACCGCTGCAGGCTCGACGTGGTGTCGTGCGTGGCGTGCCCGGCCGCGGTGGTCGGGCGGCGGGCGTCGATGCCGCGGGTGTTCGCGACAAGGATATTTTTGCCCGACGCTGAGATACCAGACGGGAAGTAGTCCGTCGGCAGCAGCCCGATGAAGGCGGCGGGGGCCTGCGGGAACCAGTAGCGGTAGACCGCGACCGCGTTCGCGCGGCCGAGGGTCACCAGCAGGTGGCCGTCGTCGGTGAGCGCGATGTCGGTCGGCTCGTAGCCGACGTTCGCCTCCGGCCACGGCTGCGTCGCGATGGTCTGCACCACGACGTTGCGCTGGGCGTCGATCACCGAAACGCTGTCGCCGCCGGTGTTCGCCACGAACAGCGTGTTGTTCTTGGCGCGCAACGCGGTCGGGTGCAGGCCGACGTCGATGCTCTTGACCGGCGCGGCCGGATTCGCCAGGTCGATCACGCTGACCGTGCCAGTGGTGGCGGCGGCGGTCTTCGGGTCGGCGACGATGTCAGTGCCGTACGAGTTGATCGTGGTGTCGCCCGGCTTCGCCGCGCGGCCGCCCTCGTTGCTGACGTAGATCCGGTCGCCGATCCGCACCAGTGCGCGCGGCGCGTTGCCGACAGTCCAGCTCTGCTTGATCTGGCCGCTGGCGGCGTCGATCGCGACGACGCGGTTCTGGCCGTTCACCGCGGAGTACACAGTGGACCCGTCGGGCGAGAAGATCGCGCCCGCGGCAAGGGAATGCTTGTCCCCGTCCGCCGGGATCGCGACCCACGTCGGGTTCGCGACGGTGCCGTCCGGCTTCACGTCGAACTTGCGGTAGCCGTCGATCTGGCCCAGCCACAGCGTTTTGCCGTCGGGGGAGTACGACGGGCCTTCCTGTCCGACGTCGTTGCCCGGCAGCTGCAGGTCGGCCTTCTTGTCCTTGCCGACGAGCTGCTGCACTTTCCAGCTCTTCAGGTCGACGATGGTCAGCGCGATGCCGCCGTCGGTGGTCAGCGCGGCGAGGTGGCTGCCGTCCGGGCTGACCGTCGAGGACATGATCTTGCCGTTCGGGACGACCAGCCGCTCGCCGATCGGCTTGAGGTACTGGTCGCTCGAGATGGTCAGGCCGTTCGCGGTTTCCTGGCCGACCTGGTCGGTGCCGAACTGCTTGGTGGAGGCGAGGCCGATGCCCGAGCCCGTGGCGACGAGCGCGACCGTGGTCGCCCCCGCCGTGACGAAGCGCAGCTTGCGGGATCTGCGGAGTTCTTTCTTCCCGCCACGCCTGCGACGGCGCGTTACTTGCATGTCCTCATCCCTTCGTGGAGGAGAGCAGTTCGACGTTGCCGTCGAACTGCCACAGCGGGTTGGGCCGGTCCCCTTCCGGGGTCCGCACCTGGAAGTAGCCGTTCACTTCCTTCGGTCCGTCGCCGTCGGCGACATACCGCCCGTCCGAGGTGACATCGAGCTGGTAGATCGCCTGCCCGGTCGCTGAGATACCAGGGAGATGCCAGGTGACGACGCATCGCCAGTCGTTGCCGGGGCCTTCGGCCTCGACGAGGCCGCCGCCCTTGGTGCATTCCGTGCTGGCCGCGAGCTGCTCCTCCGTGACGTCCGGACGGTGCAGCTGTGCGGCCTGGAGCCGGTAGAGGTGTGCGAATTCGGTGGACAGCGACTGCTGCAGCTTGGCCTGGTCGATGCCCGATCCCGTGGCGGGCGTGGCAACCGCGACGACCGCCACTGTGACGCCGACCAGCGCGGCCAGCGGCAGCAAGCCCGCGGTTAATACGCGACGACCGGCACCGTCGTAGGTCAGATCGGTGAAGTCGCGTCTCACGAACAGCACGTAGGCCAGCGCAGTCGCGACCACTGCCCAGACCAGGCTCACGCCGACGCCGATCAGCAGCGGACCGAACTGGACCGGGTCGGTGAAGAGGCCGTTCCACGAGATGAACGCGTACGTCGGCAGCGCGAGCCGCACGACGACCGGCAGCGGCAGCAGCTGCGCCACCGCCATCACCAACGCGACCACCGCGGGCAGCAGCAAGCCCATCGGCGACCGTCCTAATGCGACAGAGCCGAGCAGGCCGATCCCTGCCAGGGCAAGGGTCGGGGCGAGCACGCAGATCCAGGCGAGAATGACCTTCACCGCCGCGCCGCCCGAGGACAGCAGGTGTCCGTCGAGGCCGATCAGCGGCTGCCCGCCGACCGCGACGAGGCCGCCGACCGTGCTGGACACCGCCAGCCCGAGGACCAGCAACAAGATCACGGTCAGACTGGCGAGCGCCTTCGAGACGAAAATCCGTCGGTACGACCGCATCGCCACCAGCAGGTGCCGCCAGGTGCCGAGCCGGTCCTCGGCCGCGAAGACGTCTCCGGCGACCAGGGAGGTCAGCAGCGGAAGCGCGTAGCTGCCCGCGAAACCGAGCAGGACGAGCGGCCCGGCCCAACCGGTGACGTTCATCAGACGGCCGAACAGAGTGTCCACCGGCAGGTCGCTTTGCTGGCTGACCGCCGCGACGAACACCGCCGGTGCAAGCCAGCACGCGAGTAGCAGCACGCGGATCCGCCACTGCGACAACAGCTTCACCAGTTCGAACCGGTACCCGCGGCCCAGCCCGACGGGGCGGACCGGCGCCGGTGCCCGTTCCTCGGTGACGGTCATCGCTTCTCCCCCTGCTCCGTCAGCTCCAGGAAAGCCGCCTCCAGCGGCGAAACGACCGGAGCCAATTCCCGTACGCCGATGCCCTTGCCGACGACGCGCGCGACGAGGTCGTCCAGCGCGGGCACCAGGCCGCTCACCACCAGGACGTCGGCCTGTCCACGAGGCGTCTGGGTGTCGTCGATTCGCAGCCCGGGCACGTTCTCGGCGATCTCGCGCGCGGCCTTCTGGTCCGAGGTGACCAGGCGGTAGGCGAGTTCGCGATCGTCGGAGGACAGTTTCGCCAGCGGGCCGGTGAAAACGACGCGGCCGGCGGACAGGATGGTGACCTCCGAGCAGAGCGCTTCGAGGTCGTCCATCCGGTGGCTGGACAGCACCACCGCGGCACCCTCGTCGGCGAGCCGGGTGAGCACGCTGTGCACGTGTTTCTTGCCCGCCGGGTCGAGGCCGTTGGCGGGCTCGTCGAGGATCAGCAGCCGTGGCTTGGTCAGCAGCGCGGCGGCGAGGCCGAGGCGCTGGCGCATGCCGAGGGAGAACCCGCGCGCCCGGTCGTCGGCGACGTCGGTGAGGCCGACCTGCGCGAGAAGGTCATCGATGTCCACCGTCTGCCCGCGCAGCGAGGCGAGCGCGGCCAGGTTCTGCCGGGCGGTGAGCGAGGGGTACAGCCCCGGGCCGTCGACGAACCCGGAAATGCCGTCCGGGGTGGCGAGCGCGCGGCCGACCGGGCGGCCGAGGATCTCGAGTTCGCCCTCGTCGGCGACCGCGAGCCCGAGCAGCAGGCCGAGCAGCGTCGTCTTGCCCGCGCCGTTCGGGCCGACGAGCCCGTGGATCTCGCCGTAAGCGACGTCGAGATCGACACCGTCGAGCGCGATGACGTCGCCGAAACACTTGGTGATCGCGCGGGCCCGCACCGCGTCGCTGGTTTCCATGAATCCCCACTTTCCGAAGCCGTGAGGAACTTAGGCACGACAAGTGACATGCGAACCCGCGCCAGGTTGAACGTTGGGGAAACCCCGTGCGCCGCAGCCGGTTTCCCTGCGGTCAATCGGACAAAACGGGATCAATCGCGCGCGGGTAAAGTGTCCGAGATCTCCCGGACCAGCGCATAGGACCGTTTCCGCTCCGCGTGGTCGTGGATCGGAGTGGTGATCATCAGTTCGTCCGCGCCGGTTTCGGCGATGACTGTGCGCAACGAATTCCGCAGCGCCGTCGGAGCCCCGGCGAGCACCGGGCCGGGGCCGACCGCCGGGTCCACGACGGCGTCTTCCGGGCGCGGCAACAAGATCCGCTCGCCGCGCGAACGGCTCAATGCTTTAGCCCGAATGGACCTGGCGAGCCATTCGGCCCGCTCCTCGGTCGCGGCGGCGACCACGGCGACGCTGACCACAATGGACGGTTCAGCTGTGTGGCCGGGGCGGAAGTTCTCGCGGTAGCTGCGGGTCGCGACGGCGGCTTCGGCGGGACGCAGGTGGTAGGCGAACGCGTACGGCAGGCCTAGTTCGGCGGCGAGGTGTGCGCTTGCGGTGCTTGAGCCGAGGAGCCAGATGTCCGGAACATTCCCTTGCGCGGGTGTCGCGCGTAGCGGCTGGTCTGCGTCGGCGAAGTAGGTCAGCAACTCCTTGACGCGGCCGGGAAAGCTGTCCGCCGGGCCGGGGTTCAGCGCGGCGGACACTCGTTGTGGACCGCCGAGCGCGCGGCCGAGCCCGAGGTCGATCCGGCCCGGATGGAACGCGGCGAGCGTGCCGAACTGCTCGGCGACGACCAGCGGCTGATGATTGAGCAGCAGGACGCCGCCCGCGCCGACGCGGATCCGTTTCGTGGCATCCGCGACGCGGGCGACTGACACGGCAGGCGCGGCGCTCGCGACACCACGCATGCTGTGGTGTTCGGGCAACCAGTAGCGGTGATATCCCAGTTCGTCGGCCTGTTCGGCGAGGTCGACGGTGCGTTGCAACGCCTCCCGCGCGGTCGACCCCGCGACGATCGGCGACGTGTCCAGCACTGAAACCCGCACCAGGGCATCATCCCGGACCTGGTGCGGGACGACAACCGGACCGCCCGCGTCTCAAGTGGACGGTCCGGCCGCAGCCTACGAGGTCTCCCGCACCGGCGCGGGCGCGGCCTCCTCTTCCTCCTCCACCGCGTCGCTCAACTGCCAGCCGCCCCGGCGACGCAGCACCACGAGGTAATATCCCAAGGCCAGCAACGCGATCGCGCCGGTGACGATGAGACTCGGCCGTCCGATCACCGGGTCGGTCGCGTTCACGTACAGCACGAAAGCCAGCGCGATCAACGCGACCACAGGCGCGATCGGGAACCCGGGCATCCGGTACTTCGCCCCGGCCGTCGCTCCGGAGCGGCGGCCCAAGATGGCGCCGAGACACAGCGCCGCGTACACGACGACGATCGACGTGCTGGTCACGACGGTCAGGATCTGCGGGTCCACAAAGCACAGTGCGGCGGCGATGAATCCAGTCGCCAGCGTCGCGACCCACGGGGTGCCGAACTTCGGGTGCACCGCCGCGAGCGCGCGGTTCATCGCCTTCGGCCATGCGCGGTCGCGGCCGCTGCTGAACACCAGCCGAGAACTGATCAGCACAATCGCGAGGACGGCGTTGATGATGGCGAGTGCGACCGCGAGGCTCAGCACGGTGTCGAGCGTGCTGCCGCCGCGGGCCTGCACGAAGTACGACAACATGTTGGGAGAGCTGAACAAAGTGCCGAGATCCGGCGCGCCCATCAGCACCGCGGTGACCGGGATCAGTTCGGCCAGCACGGTGACCCCGAGTCCCATGAGGACAGCGCGCGCCACCCCGCGTCCGGCGTCCTTGGTCTCTTCTCCAAAGTAGACAGCCGAGCCGTAGCCGTTGTAGGCGAAGATCGCGATCGCCGTCGCGATCATCACCGCGCTGATCGTCGCCGGACCGCCGCCAGGGGCGACCGGATGCGCGAGCAGGTCGGTGAACGGACGGGCCGGCTTGGCGAGCCCGAGGACCGCGACCACGGCCAGCGCCAGCAGCTCCACCGCGAGGAAAATGCCGGTGACCCAGGCGTTGAGCTTGATGTCGAACACCGCGACGATCGCCGCGAGCACGCACGTCACCGCCGCCACGACCGCCGGGGACACGCCGGGAAGCACCACGCTCAGGTACTGGCCGACGCCGAGCGCGATCACCGCGACGATCAGCACCTGCGTCACGATCATGATGCCCAGCACCATGAATCCGGGAAGTTTGCCCAGCGTGCGCGCGGCGATCGTGTACTCGCCGCCCGCGCTCGGGAAGGCCGAGCCCAGTTCGGCGTACACGAAGGCCATGAAGATGCCGACGACAGCGGCGGCGAGGAAGGCGTAGAAGGCGCCCGATCCGGCGCCGGTGAGGACGCCCGGTGCGATGACGAACACCGAGGACGCCGGGCTGATCGCGGAAAGCGTGATCAGCAGCATGCCGAGGGTGCGCAACCCGCGGCGCAAGACGGGGGTGGACAACGCTGGCCTCCATCAAGTCGTTGCTCAGGTACGTTGTTTGAATGGAACTCAAATAACCAGCCGGGCGTTCAGCTAAGGCCCTCACGCCCGCCACGTCAAGACTTCAGCGGTCTCGATCCGTTCAGGGGTTGCATTTTTCGAGATTTGTTCAAAGAATCAAGGCATGGCAAGACCGAGCAAGGCCCCCGAGCGGCGGGCGGAACTGGTGGCCGCGGCGCGGCACACGGTCGTCGAACGCGGCGTGCTGAACCTGAAGCTGCGCGACGTCGCGGACCACGCCGGCATGTCGCCGGGTTCCCTGTTGTACTACTACCCTTCCCTGAGCGACCTGCTCGAAGACGTGCAGCAGGAGGCCGTCGAACGCTTTTGCGTCGCACGCGAAGCCGCCGTCGCCGCCGAGGCCGACCCGCGCGCCCGGATGCGCGCGATGATCGGCAGCGGCCTGCCGAACGGCAAGAACGACGAACTGTGCGTGCTGCTCTACGAACTGGGCACCATCGCCCGCCGCGAACCGGCGTACGCCGCGCGGCACATCGCGCTGTACGAACGCCAGGTGCGCGGGTACGTCGGCATCCTGGAAGCCGGTGCCGCGACCGGGATTTTCGACCTGACCGACGACCCGGTCACCATCGCCCGCAACCTCGTCACCCTCGAAGACGGGTACGGCTTGCACCTGACCCAAGCCGTTCCGCCGCTCGACCGATCCGTCGCCGAGGCGATGGTGCTGTCCTACGCCCGCGTTTCGACCCGATGCTCCCTGGAGGACCCCGCATGACCCGCGCCCGCGACCTGGGCTTGGCCCTCGGCGGCAAGCCCGGCCCGCACAACGCGATCACTGACATCCCAGGCGTCGAGGTCGGATACACCACGTTGATCGAAGGCTCGTCGGTGCGGACCGGGGTCACCGCGATCCTTCCGCGCGGCCGTTCCCAGTTCGACGTGCCTTGTTCGGCGGGCACTTTTTCCTTGAACGGCAACGGAGAAATGACCGGCCGCGCTTGGCTCGCGGAGACCGGTTCGCTGACTCTGCCGGTTTTGATCACCAGCACCCACTCCGTCGGACAGTGTCACCGGGGCACGATCGATTGGGTGGTGCGGGAACGCCCGGACGCCGCGGCGGAGTGGCTGTTGCCAGTAGTGGCGGAGACGTGGGACGGGTATCTCAACGACGTCAACGCCCCGACCATCCGCACCGACCACGCAGTCGCCGCCATCGATGCGGCTACCTCGGGGCCTTTAGCCGAAGGTTCAGTGGGCGGCGGCACTGGGATGACGTGCTACGGGTTCAAGGGCGGGACCGGGACTTCTTCGCGGGTTGTTTCGCATGGCTCGGACTCCTACACCGTAGGGGCCTTGGTGCAGGCGAACTTCGGGAGCCGTCCGGAGCTCACTGTGGCCGGGGCGCATCTCGGTGCCGAGTTGGCTGACGACAACCCGATGGCCGACACGAGCTGGCTCGCTCCGGCTGGTGCCGGTTCGGTGATCGTGGTGATCGGGACTGATGCGCCTCTGTTGCCTGGCCAGTGCACCGCCCTGGCCCGACGGGTGCCGCTTGGGCTGGCCCGCACCGGGACCACCGGATCGCACTTCTCCGGTGACCTGTTCCTGGCCTTCAGCACAGCTAACGCAGGCGCTTTGACCAGCCACTTCCCTCGGCCGGACGACGAGCCGTACGAGAGCATGCGGTTCATCCCGTGGGGCGCGATCGACCCGTTCTTCGAGGCGGTGGTGCAGGCGGTCGAGGAGGCGGTGTTGAACGCGTTGGTGGCTAACGAGGAGATGGTGGGGCACCGGGGGCATCGGGTTCCGGCTCTCCCGCTGGCCCGCTGGCAGGAGGGGGCCTAAAGCAGGCGCGGCGGGCTCGCCTGGGCGCTTTGGCTGAGGACGCGCCGCGCCCGGGCGAGCCGGGACTTCGCTTCACCACCCAGACCCCGCCCCCGCCGCAAGAAGGGTCTCGCGTGTGCCGGCCCCTCCCCGGCGCGCGCGAGACCCGCGGCCCCGGTGAAACGAACGCGAGCCCTGCCGAAGGCCTCGTGAATGACTGCCGCGGTTGGCACTCACGAGGCCCATCCGCCGCACCCGACCGTCACGGGTCGCGGTGCTCCGCGTCCCTCATGGTCAAAGCTGGCGTTTCGCCCAGTTGCAAGATGCCTATCGCCTGGTTGCTGACCTGGGCCCCGTTCGCGACCGAGTGCAGGATGCCGTTGTAGACGAGATCCCAGATTCGCCGATCCAGTTGCAACTCGTGCGAGCTGCGAGAGAATCCGCCTTCTTTGCCGTAAAGCCAGAGATGGAAGGTTGTGCCGCCGTAGGACGCGTCGATCTTGGTCAGGTTGTAGAGGTCAAGCCAGACTCGTTTCTTGATTCCCCACCTCGAGCGTTCCACGAGAAGCCAGTCGGCGCCCGCCGCGTAGGTCAAGTACGTGAACGGACTTGTCGTCAGGAACGTGAACACCGCGATGACGACCCAGATCTGCCAGTACTTGAACGCGCCCAACCCCAGGCCGCGAACCAGGGAAACGCCCGCCACCAACGCCAGCATCAATGCCAGGCCGACGACGGCACTCATGATCTTCCCGCTTCGGCTCTCCCGGTGCCAAGCCAGCACAGGACCCTTGCCAGGCGGGGCCTCCGGCCGCCAAGAGGGACGATTCTCCCGCGTCGGGTCCGCCTCAGGCGATTGCCGCTCTCCCCCGAAGTAGCTCAGACCGTGCGGCGGGAATGGCTCGCCGGTCTGCGAATCCGGTCGAGGAGGAAGACCGGGCGGCCCACCGGCGCTGCCTGGAGTAGATGCGTCTGTCATGAAGTGACTTTCCTGCTTATTTCGGCACGAGCCAGTCAGCGACGGCTTGACCGCCGATAGCACCCGCGATTCCGCCGGCCGTGCCGGCGACGAAAGACCCGACCGGGCCCAGCGGCGAACCGAAGACGGCGCCAGCACCCGCGCTCGCAAGAGCCGCGCCCGCCGCGCCTCCGACTATCAGCCCGCCGGAGTCCGCGACAGCTTTGCCCCAGGACTGTTCTCCGCTGGCCGCTCCAATCGACTCGTTCACCACAGTCAGCGCGCTGCCGACGTAAGGCATCCCTTTGAGAAGCTTTTGTCCAGTCTTCAAGCCCAGGCTCGCATCTTCCGGAAGCACATGCAGGCTGTCCTTCCCGGGATACTTCGCGATCCAATCCCGGACTTTCTCCGGAACCTTGTCGACATACTGCTGAAACTGCTGCGCCCGAGTCTCGTAGGCAGCCTTGTTGTCGCGGGCTTTGCTGGCCGCCCACGCGAGATCCTCCTTGTTGAGCGCGGTCAAGCTGACGCGCGTGCCGTGTGCCCAGTCGTCGAAGAACTGCGCGCTGGCCGAGGACCTCTGGGCATTCAGGAGCGCTTCCTTCCGCGGGTTTTCGAACGAGCTGATGTAGCCGTTGACCCGGGCAATGGTGGTTGTGCCCACCACGTAGGCGTCGATGTCGAGCCGACCCGACGGAGGCTGGAGGGCGCGCTGGAGCGACTGGTGCGCATTGCCTTCGGTGGTGCGTGCGGCGTCGACGATCGCTTTGCACTCGTTGTAGGCGGCGACTTTGCCGTTGTACTGGAAGACGAGGGTGTTGTATTCCTTGATGTCGCCTTGATAGGTACCGACTGCGCGGCTCGCGCCGCCTGCAGTGCACACCTCGACCGGAGTGCCGGGCTTGTTCGAGGGAATCGGGTCGGGCTCGACGATGAACGGACCGTCGACCCGCAGTCCGCCCGCGTGCGCTTGAGCGAGAGCATCGTTCATGCGGGCGGTCACCGCGTCCAGCGACGACGCGAACTCGCGGAGGCCGCGTTCGGCGGTCGCGGCCCAGTTGGCCATGTCGTCCGCGGTGACATCGATGTTGGCGATCGATTCCTGGAACGCCTGGCTGGAAGGTCCGTGCCAGCCTGCCTCGGCGCCGTTGCGTGCGGCGCGGACATTGCCTGCGGCGCGGTGCCCCGCCTCGGCGACGGTGTGCAGCCAGTCCGCGGCGGCGACGCACGTGCCGGATGAGCCGTTCACGGTGGTGTTGAGCGCTTGTCCCATGCTGATCTCCCCTTCAGCCGTGGACGTGTGCTTCCCGCTGCGTATCAGGATCGTCGGCGTGTTTGCCGTTGAGCTTGAGCTGCCCGGCGTGGGTGTTTTCGATGTCGTCGTAGGCACCGTTGGCGGCGTGCACCTTCTCCGCCGCGCTACCGGCCGCGCCCGCCGCTCCGACGCCCATCTTCACCAAGTCGTCCAGCACGGTACCGACGATCGCGGACGACGCGCCCGCATCGACTCCGCGCACGGCTTTCGAGGTGGCCTCGTCGAGTGCTTTCTCGCCTTCCCGGAGCTGGCCGACGATGCCGTTGAGCGCTCCTTCCGTGAAGCTGTAGCCGGTCGTGTCCCCATACGGCGCGGACATGCCTATTCCCCTCCGATCACTGGCCGAGATGCCCACTCGCGCACGGGCGCGGTGTGCCGGGATTCCTCGGCGAGCACGGGATTGAGCAGCACCCCGTGCGCTCCCGCCTCGTCCGCGACGGCTTCGAGGTCGTCGCCGTTGACCGCGACCCACGGTTGATACGGTCCACACCCTGCGGCCAGCAGCTCCGCCGAGGTGTAGGCCAGCAGTACCGGCCGGCCGTTCCGGATCGGCTGCAGTTCTAGTTCCACCGTCTGCTGACCAGCCCGGACCGGACGGGACGGCACATAGAACCGGCCGTCCGGTTCGGCCAACGGCTCGCCCGGCTCCAGCGGAGGCTGGTCCCGGCTGTCGACCTCCGGGTAGCGGGGCGCGAGGTCGAGAACGGCGTCGAAGACCACGATGCCGATTCCCAGCTCGCCGCACACTTCGAGCAGCCGGTCCCGGGCGACCTGAGTCCACGGCTGTCCGCTCCCGCAAGCGTCGACCAGCCGGTCAAGCGACGAATACGCCGCGATCGCGAACTCGTGCCGCTCGGTACGGCGGACCTCAAGCTCGCCCGGCTGGTCCTCTGTTCCTGGAGCGACCAGCACGAACACCAGATCCGGCAACCGCTCCGGCACGTCGTCGAGACGTACGAGCGCCTGGACGACGTTGGACGCGTCGGAGTGACCCGCCATCCCTACCCCCTGCACCAGCGACAGTGCGTGGTCGTGCCATCACTGTAATGGCGGCAGCGGGCAATTGTCAGCCGGAAGCAACGGGCCACCGGCGAATAGGCGCGTCTGAGCAGCGAATATCCGCCGTGACAGGTCCGCCGCTGTCTCCCCTCAAGGACAGCATTCACCCCTTGCCCCAACCGCCCAGGATCGTATATCTTTTGAGATATCTTCCTCTCCCGACGACATCCGGGCAGGTCAACCCCCATGAGTCCCGTATCGAGCACCACCCCGCCGGAGCGGCCGGGCAAGGTCATCGCGCTTCATCTGAACTATCCGTCCCGCGCCAAGCAGCGCGGGAGGACCCCGGCGAAGCCCTCCTACTTCGTCAAGCCCGCCACCTCGATCAGCGCCTCCGGCACTCCCATCGAGCGCCCCGCGGGCACCGAACTCCTCGCCTTCGAGGGCGAGATCGCGCTCATCATCGGCAAGCAGGCCCGCCGCGTCTCCCCCGACCAAGGCTGGAGCTACGTCGAGAGCATCACCGCCGCCAACGACTTTGGCGTATACGATCTGCGGCACGCCGACGGCGGTTCCAACCTTCGCTCCAAGGGCGGCGACGGCTTCACTCCCCTCGGCCCGGCCACCATCCCCGCCGCAGAGGTCGATCCCACGAAGCTCCGTGTCCGCACCTGGGTCAACGGCGAGCTCGTCCAGGACGACACCACCGAGGACCTCATCTTCGACTTCGGCACCCTCGTCGCCGACCTCTCCCAGCTGAGCACCCTCGAACCCGGCGACGTCATCCTCACCGGGACCCCGGCCGGATCGTCCGTGGTGAAGCCGGGCGACACCGTCGAGGTCGAGGTCAGCGGCGGCGCGAAGACCACCGGGCGTCTCGTCACACCGGTCGTGGAGGGCACCACGCCGCTCCCGGAGTTCAGCGCTCAGCCCAAAATCGACGACAACCAGCGTGAACAGGCATACGGCGACAGGGAATCCGCGGGTCTCCCGGCCGAATTCGTGCTCACCGAGGAACTCAAGACCAAGCTCACCAGCGTAGGCACGGCAACGCTTTCCGCCCAACTGCGCAAAAACGGCTACAACCACGTCTCCATCGACGGCCTCGGCTCCACCCGTCCGGACACAAAACTCATCGGCCGCGCGAGGACGCTCCGCTACGTCCCCTTCCGCGAGGACCTCTTCAAATCCCACGGCGGCGGCTTCAACGCCCAGAAACGCGCCATCGACAGCCTCAACCCCGGCGACGTCCTGGTCATGGAAGCCCGCGGCGAAAAGGGAACCGGCACGATCGGCGACATCCTCGCCCTGCGCGCCCAGGTGCGCGGCGCGGCGGGAATCGTCACCGACGGCGGCGTGCGCGACTTGGCGGCGGTGGCAGCGCTGGACATCCCGACCTACCACTCCGGCCCGCACCCGGCGGTGCTCGGCCGCCGTCACGTTCCTTGGGACGTCGACATCACCATCGCCTGTGGCGGCGCAACAGTGCAGCCGGGCGACATGATCGTCGGCGATTCCGACGGCGTGCTCGTGATTCCGCCGCACCTGGTGGAAAAGATCGCGGACGCGGCGATCGAGCAGGAACGCCAGGAAACGTTCATCGCGGAACAGGTCGCGAACGGCGAAAGCGTCGACGGCCTCTACCCGATGAACGAGCACTGGAAGGCCAGGTACGCCCAGTGGCGCCCGTAGCCGGCGAGAGCAAGTCCCAGCGCGCGTACCGCTGGATCAAGGACCGGATCGCCGACCGGACCTTCGGTCCCGGCTATCGTTTGGTGCTGGGGCAGATCGCCAAGGAACTGGACGTCAGCGTCGTCCCGGTGCGCGAAGCGATCCGGCTGCTCGAGGCCGAGGGGCTGGTCACGTTCGAGCGCAACGTCGGCGCGCAGGTGGTGATGGTCGACGAGACCGCGTACGAGCACACCATGCAAACCCTTGCCCTGGTGGAAGGTTTCGCCACCTCGCTGTCCGCGCCGAAACTGTCCGCTGAGGACATCGAACGGGCACGCGCGGTCAACGAGCAGATGCGGCTGTCGCTGGAAAACTTCGAACCGCACCGGTTCACCGAGCTGAACCAAGAGTTCCATTCAGTCCTTTTTGAACCGTGCCCGAACCCGCGCGTGCTCGATCTCGTGCACCGCGGCTGGCACCGGCTGGCGTCGCTGCGCGATTCGACCTTCAGCTTCGTCCCGGGCCGCGCGCACGAATCGGTCAAGGAACACGAACAACTGCTGGTGCTGATCGAGCAGAACGCCGACCCGCTCGAACTCGAACTGGCCGCGCGCCGGCACCGCACCGCCACCCTCGACGCCTACCTCGACCGGCGGGCCGCCCCGCCCGCCGAAGCTCCCTAGGAAGGACCCCACCCCATGAGGTTCCGCAGTACCCCGAACGCCATCACCGGCTCGATCGCGCCGCTGATGACCCCGTTCACCGCCGACGGCGCCGTCGACCACGAAAGCCTGACCAACCTGGTCAACTGGCAGATCGCGTCAGGTTCGAACGGCGTCTCGATCGGCGGGTCCACCGGCGAACCCGGTGCGATGACGGTGGCCGAGCGCGCGGAGACGATCCGCACCGTCGCCAAGGCGGTGGACGACAAGGTGCCGTTCATGCCCGGCACCGGTTCGGCGAAGCTCGACGAGACGCTGGAGCTGACGTCCGAGGCACGCGACGCGGGCATCGACGCGGCGCTGATCATCACCCCGTACTACGCGCGGCCCACCCAGGAAGCGCTCTACAGCTGGTACGCCACGGTCGCGAAGGAATTCCCGGACCTGCCGATCGTCGCCTACAACGTGCCGAGCCGGACGTCGGTCGACCTCGCGCCGGAGACGGTCGCGCGGCTGTTCCGCGATTTCGACAACTTCGTCGGGATCAAGGAGACCACCAAGGACTTCGAGCACTTCTCCCGCGTACTTCACTTGTGCGGCAAAGAACTCCTGGTCTGGTCCGGCATTGAGCTGCTGTGCCTGCCGCTGCTTTCCCTCGGCGGCACCGGTTTCGTGAGCGCCACGGCCAACATCGCCCCGGCCGCCAGCGCCGAGATGTACCGCGCGTGGACCGAGGGCGACTTCGACCGCGCCCGCGAGATCCACTACGGCCTGCACCCGCTGGTCGACCTGCTGTTCGTCGAGACCAACCCGGCGCCGGGCAAGTGGGTGCTGGAGCAGCGCGGGCTCATCCGGTCGGGTTTCGTGCGCCCGCCGCTGATCACCCCGACCGAACCGGGCATCGCCCGGATCACCGAACTGATGCGCCAGGGCGAGCAGTACCTCTCGCCCGTCGACGGCTTCACCGTGGAAGGAAAGTGACCATGACCGCGCACTACGTTCCGGAGAACCTGCCGGAGCACATCCGCCACTACATCGGCGGAGCGCCGGCCGACAGCGTCTCGGGCGACACCTTCGAGGTGCTCGACCCGGTCACGAACAAGCCGTACATGACGGCTTCGGCGGGCAAGGCCGAGGACATCGACCTCGCCGTCGCCGCGGCGAAGGAAGCCTTCGACCACGGCCCGTGGCCGAAGATGCTGCCGCGCCAGCGCGCCCGGATCCTCAACAAGATCGCCGATCTCGTGGAGAGCCGCGACAAGCAGCTGGCCGAGCTGGAAACCTTCGACACCGGCCTGCCGATCAAGCAGGCACTCGGCCAGGCGCAGCGCGCCGCGGAGAACTTCCGGTTCTTCGCCGACCTGATCGTCGCGCAGGCCGACGACACCTACAAGGTGCCCGGCAAGCAGGTCAACTACGTCAACCGCAAGCCGGTCGGCGTCGCCGGGCTGATCACGCCGTGGAACACGCCGTTCATGCTGGAGAGCTGGAAGCTCGCGCCGGCGCTGGCGTCCGGCTGCACCGTGGTGCTGAAGCCGGCCGAGTTCACGCCGCTGTCGGCGAGCCTGTGGGCGGACATCTTCCGCGAGGCGGGCGTGCCGGACGGGGTGTTCAACCTCGTCAACGGCCTCGGCGAGGAAGCGGGCGACGCGCTGGTCAAGCACCCGGACGTCCGGCTGATCTCGTTCACCGGCGAAACCACCACCGGCGAAACGATCTTCCGCAACTGCGCGCCCGGCCTCAAGGGCATGTCGATGGAACTGGGCGGCAAGTCCCCGGCCGTCGTGTTCGCCGACGCGGACTTCGAAGCGGCGCTGGACTCCACGCTGTTCGGCGTCTTCTCGCTCAACGGCGAACGCTGCACGGCGGGCAGCCGGATCCTCGTGGAGCGCCCGATTTACGAGGAGTTCTGCGCCCGGTACGCCGAACGCGCCCGCGACATCGTCGTCGGCGACCCGCACGACCCGGCCACCGAGGTCGGCGCGCTGGTGCACCCCGAGCACTTCGACAAGGTGATGAGCTACGTCGAAATCGGCAAGACGGAAGGGAAACTGCTCGCCGGCGGCGGCCGTCCGGAGGGCCTGGAAACCGGGAACTACGTGGCCCCGACGGTGTTCGCCGACGTGAAGCCGGACGCGCGGATCTTCCAGGAGGAGATTTTCGGCCCGGTCGTGGCGATCACGCCGTTCGACACCGACGAGGAAGCCCTCGAACTGGCCAACAACGTCAAGTACGGCCTGGCCGCCTACGTCTGGACCGCCGACCTCACCCGCGCACACAACTTCGCGCAGAGCATCGACGCCGGCATGGTCTGGCTGAACTCGCACAACGTGCGCGACCTGCGCACGCCGTTCGGCGGGGTCAAGGCGTCCGGCCTCGGCCACGAAGGCGGCTACCGCTCGATCGACTTCTACACCGAACAGCAGGCCGTGCACATCACGCTCGGCGACGTGCACACGGCGCGCTTCGGGGCCGGGAAGGACAAGGCATGACCACGACCCCGCCGGACGTCATCCGTTGCGCCTACGCGGAACTCATCGTCAGCGACCTGAAAGCGTCGCGAGAGTTCTATGTGGACGTTCTCGGTCTCGTCGTGACATACGAGGACGACGAAGCGATCTACCTGCGCGCGTTCGAGGAATACCTGCACCACTCGCTGATCCTGCGCAAGGGTGCGGAACCGGCGCTGGCCGTGCTCGCGTACCGCGTGCGCAGCGAAGCCGAACTCGACGTCGCCGAGGCGTACTACCGGGAACTCGGCGTCCAGGTCCGCCGCGTCCCGAAGGGCACCACGCGCGGCATCGGCGAAGCGGTGCGCGTGCTGGACCCGCTCGGCTTCCCGATCGAGTTCTTCTACGAGGCCGAGCACGTCGAGCGCTTCACCCAGCGCTACGACGTGCACGGCCCGGGCGCGCTGTCGCGGCTGGACCACTTCAACGTCAACACGCCGGACGTCCCAGCTGCGCGGAAGTACTACGAGGGCCTGGGCTTCCGGGTGTCGGAAGACATCGTGGACGACGACGGCACCGTGTACGCGGCGTGGATGTTCCGCAAACCGACCGTGCACGACGTCGCGCTCACCGGCGGCGCGGGCCCGCGGCTGCACCACATCGCGTTCGCGACGCACGAGCGGCACCAGATCCTGCACATCTGCGACCACCTCGGCGCGGTGCGGAAATCGGACCAGATCGAGCGCGGCCCCGGCCGGCATGGCGTGTCGAACGCGTTCTATTTGTACGTGCGTGACCCGGACGGGCACCGGATCGAGATCTACACCCACGACTATTACACCGGCGACCCGGACAACCCGGTGATCAGCTGGGACGTGCACGACAACCAGCGTCGTGACTGGTGGGGCAATCCGGTGGTGCCGAGCTGGTACACCGAGGCCTCGCGGGTGCTCGACCTCGACGGCAAGCTGCAGCCGGTCGAGGAGCGGACCGAAACGAAGGAAATGGACGTGACCATCGGCGCGGACGGGTTCTCCTACACCCGCGCCGAGGGCGCCGAACAGGGTTTCAAACTGGGCGAACAGGTCTAAGGTGCGTCCCGTCCGGGGAAGGAGCCCGAGGTTCCTTCCCCGGACACGCAGCGGAACCGGCACTTCGACGGAGAGGTGACATGATGACGGCAATCTTGCAGACGCCGACCACGGTCGCGCAGGACTTCACGGAGTTCCGGTCCGCTGTCCTGCGGTCGTTCGTGCCGCTGCAGGTGAGCACCGAGCACCGCGACCGGTTCCACGGCAGGCTCCGCACCCATGAGGCGGGCGAGATCGCGCTCACCGAGATCACCGCGTCGCCGCACGCGGTCGAGCGAACGCCGGAACTGATCGCCCGCGCGGACCGGCCGTGCTACAAGCTCAGTGTCATGCTGGCCGGCACCGGAATCCTCACCCAAGACGGCCGCGAAGCGGTGCTGCGGCCTGGCGACGTCGCACTGTACGACACGAACCGGCCGTATTCGCTGGTCTTCGAAGAGAATTTCCGGACGCTGGTGCTGATGTTCCCGCAGCAGCAGGTTGACCTTCCACGGGACCTGGTTGGTCAGCTCACCGCGGTACGGATGTCCGGACGCTCCGGGGTCGGAAACGTGGTGGTGCCGTTCCTGGCGCAACTGGGCGGGAATCTGGACGTGCTGACGAGCCCGGTCGGGGTGCGGCTGGCGCACAACGCGGTCGATCTGCTGACCACGATGCTGGCCACTGAGCTCGACCTGGACCGTACGGCGGCCGACCCGCACCACGACTTGATGCGGAGGATCCGGAGCTATATCGACGCAAATCTGTCGCGGTCGGATCTTGGGCCCGCGCAGATTGCTGCGGAGCATTACATCTCTACTCGGCATCTGCACGGGTTGTTCCAGGAGCAAGGGACGACTGTGGCGGGGTGGATCCGGCAGCGGCGGTTGGAGCATTGCCGCCGGGATCTGCGGGATCCGTTGCTGGCGGCGCGTCCCGTTGCGGCAATCGCGGCTCGGTGGGGGTTTGTGGACGCGGCGCATTTCTCGCGGGTGTTTCGGGCGGCGTTCGCGCAGTCGCCCAGTGAGTTGCGCGCTCGGGGCTGAAAACCCGCCTAAACAGGTACGGCGCTCCCGGACAACCGGGGGCGCCAATTCCGAGGCGGAGCCACTGGATCCGACGGCGGCTGGAGCATTGCCCCAGGATCTGCGGGATCCGTTGCTGGCAGCCTGTCCAGTCGCGGCAACCGCGGCGCGGCGAGGATTTGTCGACGCCGCACGCTTCTCGCGAGTTTTCCGAGCAGCGTTCGCGCAGTCGCCGAGCGAATTGCGCGCCCGCGGCTAACCCACGCCAAGACACGTACGGTGCTACCGCTCGCCCGGAGAGCACCATCGTCGACGCAGCGCCTCTCGCGACTGTCCCGAGCAGCACTCGTGCAGTCCCCTAACCACCTTCGCGCCCGCAGCTAATCAACCCCAAACCAGCTTCGGCGCTCTCGGAAACCCGGGAGCGCCGCTCGTCGTCTCCACCCCGAACCCCCTGGTATTGACCGCGAGCGTCCGGCAGTTGCCCGCCAGCGCATGAACGTTCGCTCACGGGCCGGGGCGCGGCGAGCATGATGGGCATGTCCGACCCTTCCCCTGACGAATGGCGCACCTACGACGAGTTCGCCGCCGGGATCGACACCTACCGGCTGCCCAACGCGGACCTCACCGGGCGGGAGCTCACCGTCACGCTCGATGACGGCGCGAAGCTCGAGCTGCGGTTCCTCGACGGCGAACGGCTCACCCTCAACGGCGTCGAGGACCCGTACGACGCGGTCGCCGTGCGCACGGACGTCTTCTTCGTGAATCTGCCGCTGACGAGCGTCGAAGGCGAAGCCCTCACGATCGTCTACTCGACCACCACGCATCGCGCGATGACCGTGCGGTCGGTGATCGGCGACGAGGACATCGAAGGCGCGCCGCGGGTTTCGCAGACCTTCCACGCCGGCACCACCGACGGCGGCGAGCCGACCGGCGACGTGCCCGGGCCGTCGCGCGATCTCATCGGCAAGCGCAATGTCTACCGCTACAGCCCGAATCACCTGTACGAGCACGTCTACCTCTCCTCCGAACGCTACTGCTGGCAATGCGTCGAGGGCGTGCAGCGCGGGCACGGCGACGTGGACATGTCGACCGTCTGGAAGTTCGCCGACGGGCTGTACCTGTTCTGCTTCCGGGAGTTCCGGATCGCGGTGGCCAGCGTGTGGCTGCACGACCTCGGCTACGACCTGCGCACCACCGGAGTTTTCCTCGGCATCACCGGCGACGGCCGGTCCGAGCATTCCCGCGCGGGCGGGCACATCTACCCGCTCGGCTCGATCAGCTACCCCGACGTCCAGCCTGTCTGAAGAGGAGTTTCCCTGTGTCCAATTTGGACGTGATCACCGCGCACTACGAGGCCAGCGACCGCGGCGACCTCGACGGCATGCTCGCCCCGATCGGCCCCGAGACCACCTGGACCGAGGCCGCCGGATTCCCCTACGCGGGCACCTACACCGGCCCGGACGAGGTGAAGCGCAACGTCTTCGAGGCGATCGCGCGCGACTGGGACGGTTACCAGTTCACGTTGTCCGCGCTGCTGGACGCCGGTGATTCGATTGTCGGCCTCGGGACGTACACCGGCACGAATCGCAAGTCCGGCAAGGCTTTCACCGCGCGCGTCGCGCACGTGTGGAAGTTCGACGGCGACAAGGTCGCGAGCTTCGAGCAGATCGTCGATTCCGCCCCGGTCGCCGCGGCGACCGACTGAGTCTCCCGCGAAACGGCGGTGCCGGTCCTTCCCCCGGCACCGCCCCCTCTCCCCTCCCCCTCTGGTCACTGTGGACCGGAAAGCCGAGCCATGATGAGAAAGTTCCTGCCCGCGCTCGCCTCGGCCGTGCTCGTCACGCTGGTCGCGGCGGGCTGCGCGGGCACCGCCGATCCGAACGGACCGATCGTGGTCGGCTCGGTCAACGCGCTGAGCGGACCCGCCACCTTCCCGGAATCCTCCCAGGCCGCCAAGGCCGTCTTCGACGCGGCGAACGCGGCGGGCGGCGTGCACGGGCGCAAGATCGAATACCACGCCATCGACGACAAGGGCGACCCCGCGGCAGCGGCGGCCGCGGCCCGCGAAATCGTGGGCGGCGATCAGGCAGTGGCGCTGGTCGGTTCGTCCAGCCTCATCGAATGCCAGATCAACGCCAAGTACTACCAGCAGGAGAAGGTGCTTTCCATCTCCGGCATCGGCGTGGACCCGTCGTGCTTCACCAGCCCGAACATCGGGCCCGCCAACGTCGGCCCGTTCCACGACATGACGCTGACACTGCTGTACGGCTCGGAAGTGCTGCACCTGCAGGACATGTGCGCGCTGCTGGAGATCGCCGGGAACACGTTGCCATACTACCGCGCAGCCATCGACGAATGGTCGAAAATCACCGGCAAAAAGCTGAAGTACGTCGACGCGACTGTGCCGTACAACGGTTCCGACTACACGCCGTACATCGTCAAGGCCCGCGCGGCCGGGTGCAAAGCGGTGACGGTCAACCCCGTCGAGCCGGACTCGATCGGCCAGCTGAAGGCCGCGCAGGCACAGGGCTGGAAAGACGTGACCTGGCTGCTGCTCACGAGTGTCTACAGTGAACAGTACGCGAAGGCGGTGTCGGACGCGGGCAAGGGCGTTTACGTCCCCGCCGAGTTCTACCCGTTCACCGACCCGTCGAGCCCGCGCACCAAGGAGTGGCGGGATCTCATGACCCGCAACAACATTCCGCTGACCTCGTTCAGCCAGGGCGGTTACCTCGCGGCGAAGTACTTCCTGCAGGTGCTGAACGGCATGCAGGGCGACATCACGCGGGAATCGGTGACGAAGGCGCTGCGCGAAATGAAACCGATCACCGATCCGATGGTCGGCACGCCGTACGTGTTCGGCCCCGGGCAGACGCACCACGACAACATCGCGGGCTGGCCGGTCAAGCTCGCGACGGGCACGAACCGGTGGGAAATCGCCGGTACCGACTGGCTGCGGATCCCGCGGCGCTAGCCCGATCCACTCTGGACAGAGGAGAACTGCAATGGTGCAGGGAGCGCTGGCCGGGCTGGCCGCCGGCGGGCTTTACGCGGTGCTGGCGGTGTGCCTGACGCTGATGTCGAGGCTGGTCCGCGTCGTCAACTTCGCCCAGGCAGCCACGGGCATGTTCGGCAGCTACGTCGGGGTGGCCTTGTCCGTCCACGGTGGACTGCCGGAGTGGCTGGCAGTGGTGCTCGGCGTGCTGCTGGGCGGGTTGCTGAGCGTGCTGATCGGCTGGGTCGTGTCGACCTGGCTGGCCGAGGCAGGCACCGGCACCCGCTCGGCGGTGACCGTCGCAGTGCTGCTGCTGTTGATTTCGCTGTCGTTCATCCTGTTCGGCAACAAACCGCAGCCGTTCCAGGCGTTGCTGGCCGGTCCGGCCTTCACCGTCGGCGGCGTGGTGATCAGCCAGGTGACCGTCGTGACGGTCGCGCTCGCGGTGGTGATCGCCTTCGCCGCGCGGCTGATCCTGACAAAGACGCCCGTTGGTATCTCACTGCGCGCTTTGTCGGAACGCCCGACGACCGCTGAACTGCTGGGTATCCCGGCGAAACGGCTCAGTGCCGCGGTGTGGGGCGCCACTGGCCTGATCAGCACTGTCATCATCGTGATCGTCGCCCCGTCCCAGTCGAACGACGCCACCTCGCTGGCCATGCTGGTCGTGCCCGCCGCGGCGGCGGCCCTGCTCGGCGGGTTCCGCCGGCTGGACCTCGCCGTCGTCGGCGGTCTGGTGCTCGGCATGCTGCAGGGCGCGCTCGCGCAGGTCGACCAGCTTTCGGTAGTGCGGAATTTCGTCCCGTTCCTGGCCATCGTCGGCCTGCTCGTGTGGTCTCAGCGCAAGGAGGTGTGGGATGCAGCTCGCTGACCGGGGCGCAGTGTCCCGCTTCGGAACCCCACTGGTCGTCGCGGTGGTCGCGGTGCTGGTCGGAATCGGCCTGACCGTCGGCCTCAACGGCTACTTCGCCTACCTCGGCGTAAGCGTCGTAGTAGCCGCCATCGCCCTGCTCGGCCTAGGCGTCGTGACCGGCAGCGCTGGCATGATCTCGTTGTGCCAGCTGACTTTCGGCGCGATCGGCGCGTGGGTCGTCTCCGCGCTGAACGTCGCCAACGCTCCCGGCGGCTTCCTCTTCTGGCTGCTGCTGGGCGGTCTCGCGGCAGGTGTCGTCGGTGTCCTCATTGGACTTCCCGCACTGCGTCTGCGCGGGATCAACCTGGCGGTGGTGACCCTCGGCCTGGCCGCGGCCGCCGACGTCACCCTGGTGGAAATCCAGTTCCCCGGCACCACCGACGGCGTTTCGGTAGACCGGCCGTCCTTGGTCGCTGACGACAACGCGTACTTCCTGCTCTGTGTCATCGTCCTGATCATCTGCGCACTGGTCGTGCACTTCCTGCGGCGCGGTCCGTGGGGCAGCAGCTGGGCCGCAGTGGCGTTCTCCGAACGTGGCACTGCTGCAGCCGGAGCCAGCGTCCGTACCGCGAAGCTCTCGGCCTTCGCCGTCAGCGCCACGCTGGGCGGTATCAGCGGTGGTCTGCTTACCGCACAGGTCGGGTTCGCTTTCCCGACCAGCTTCGCTCCGCTGCAGTCGCTGGCATTGTACGTGCTCGCCATCATGTCCGGCGCGCACCTCATTGATATGGCAGTGTTCGGCGCTGTCCTGTGGGTTGCCGTACCAGAGCTGTTGAAGCGATGGGGAGTCCCGCAAGACTGGGGTTACGTCATCTTCGGTCTGCTGGGCATCCAGGCGCTGGCCGGACGCGGCAACCTGGGCACCGCGATCCGCGAACTGTGGCGTCGCCGTTCAAGGGCCAGCGCTGGCGTCCAAATCACCGCGCTGGACGAAGAACCCCCGCGCCTGCCGCCCGGCGAACCGGTGCTCGTGGTCCGCGGCTTGAGCGTCACCTTCGGCCAAGTCAAAGCACTGTCCGGAGTAGACTTAGCCGTCCCGAAGGGCGGAGTACTAGGCGTGATCGGCCCGAACGGCGCCGGAAAGTCCACTTTGGTCGACGCCATCAGCGGCTTCCTGCCTCAGGCTCAAGGAACCGTGAAACTGGCCGACCGGCCCCTCACCGGAAACCCAACGCAACGAGCCCGCTCCGGTCTCCGCCGAACCTTCCAGCAAGACCGGGTTCCATCAGGACTGACCATCGAGGCGTACGTCCGCTTCGTGGCCCGCCGACGCCCGCCCGCCGATGAAGTCGCTGCCGCGCTGGAGTTCTTCGGCTGCCCGCCAGCAGCAACGCCGCTAGACCGGGTGGACGTGGGTGCACGCCGGTTGGTCGAGGTCGTCGGCCACCTCATGGCGAAGCCCCAGGTGCTGCTCCTGGACGAACCGGCAGCGGGTCTCCCGCACGAGGAGCACGTGGCCTTCGGCGAACGCCTGCGGCAGGTCCCGGCCAGATTCGGCGTGTCGGTGCTGATCATCGAACACGACCTCGACCTGGTCCGGTCCGTCTGCGACACCCTGACCGTGCTCGACTTCGGCGAGGTGCTGGCGAGCGGCCCGCAGGCGGAAGTGCTGGCCGATCCCGCCGTTCTGAAGGCATACCTGGGCGAAACGGAGATGCTGTGAGCACGCTGCGCATCGAAAACCTGACCGTCACGCGCGGTGCGGGCCCAGTCATCGCCGACGTCGGCCTGACGCTGGAACCGGGCAAGATCACCGCGCTGGTCGGCCCCAACGGCGCGGGCAAGACCAGCCTGCTGGAGGCGTTGTCCGGCGTGATTCCCGCGGCGTCCGGGACTATCCACGTTGGACACACGGATGTCACCAAACACTCGCGGGTGTCCAGAGCCCGGCTCGGACTGGCGCACGTCGAGCAAGGACGGGCGGTCTTCGCCAGCCTGACCGTCCTGGAAAACCTGCGCCTGACCGCCAAAACCCCGGCTGGGGTGGACGAAGTCCTCGCGCTTTTCCCAGAACTGGAGAAACGCAAGAACTCGCCCGCCGCGCTGCTGTCCGGCGGCGAGCAGCAAATGGTGGTGCTGGGCCGGGCTTTCGCGGCGAAACCCCAGTTCCTGCTCATCGACGAGATGTCGCTGGGCTTGGCTCCCGCCGTCTTCACCAGGCTTCTCCCGGCGGTCACCGAGTTCGCCAACGCGGGCGCAGCGATCCTCCTGGTGGAACAATTCACCCACCTGGCGCTGAAAGTCGCGCAGGAAGCCCTGGTCGTCTCCTCCGGCAAGGTCACCTACGCCGGGGAATCGCAGCCCCTGCTGGACAATCCGGACACGCTGCACCGGGCGTACCTGGGCACCAACTGACCCGGGGCGTGGGCGTTCCGCGGTGGGACGCCCACGCCCCGGCCGGTCAGCCTTCGCGGATGGTCATCTTGGCGAGCCGGTCGCCCTCGACGGCGAAGACGAACTTCGACCGCCCGTTGGCGTGGTTGCTGCGCCAATCCCCGACGACCGTGACAGTGTCGCCGGAAACCGTGACTTCTTCCGGGGTCAGGACGCCGCGCGAGCCGATGAACTCGACGTCGCTCCAGCCCTTGATCTCAGCGCGTCCGGTGAACGACCGGCCCCAGTCGTCCACGACGCCGTTTTCGGTGAACGCGTCCAGGAACGCGGCGTCGTCGTGCCGGTTCACCGCGTCGACGAACGACGCCACCGGTTCCGGAATCTCCACTTCGGACATTGCGTTTCCCTTGCTGTCGTCGGCAAAACTCAGCGGGTGGTGTAACCGCCGTTGGCGAAGATAGTCTGCCCGGTGATCCACCAGCCGGACGTCGCGAGGAACGACACGATCGGGGCGATGTCCTCGATCTTGGTCAACTGCCCGCCCATCGCCTGCGACTTGTGGAATTCCACCCGTTCCGGGGTTTCCTGGCCGTAGAAGAACGGCGTGTCCATCGGACCGGGCCCGACCGCGGTGACCGAGATCCCGCGCGGGGCGAATTCCTTGGCCGCGGCGCGGGTGAAGTGCTCCACCGGGCTCTTGCCGCCCGCGTAGGTCGAGTACCCGTCGGTGAACGCCGCGAGCAGGCTGGTCACGATCGTGATGATCTTGCCGCCGTCGGCGACGTTCTTGCCCGCTTCCTTGATGAAAAAGTACGCCGCCTTCGAGTTGATGTCGAACATCGAGTCGTACTCGTCCTCGGTGGTCTCGGTGATCGGCTTGCGCAGCACCTTGCCCACCGTGTTCACCGCGACGTCGATCTTCCCGAGCGCCGCCTCGGCGTCGGAGAACAGCTTCGCCACATTCGCCGGGACGGTCAGGTCGCCGGTCAGCACGACGCCCTTGCCGCCCGCCGCCTCGACCGCGGCGAGAGTCTCCTCCGCCTGCGGACGGGTCGACTCGGAGTTGTAGTGGATCGCGACGTTCGCGCCGGCCTGCGCGGCCTGCCTGCTGATGAGCCCGCCCAGGTTCTTCGCCCCGGCGGCGACCAGGACGTTCTTGCCTTCGAGAGTGTGGCCGGTCATGGATGACTCCTCCATCTCTTTATCGCTGATATGTACCACTGTATCAGTGCAACAGCGGCTACCATAGCGATGTGACACAGATTGCGAACGCGGATACACGGACCCGGCTCCTGGACGCCGCCGCCGAGCAGGTCGCCGCTACGCCGGGCGAGGACATCTCGCTGCGCGCGATCTGCGCACAGGCCGGGGTGAAAATGCCGACGCTGTACCACTTCTTCGGCAGCAAACAGGGCCTGCTGGACGCGGTCGTCGAGCGGGGTTTCGACCTGTACCTGGCGGAAAAAGGCGCCCACGAGCCGTCCGGCGACCCGATCCAGGACCTGCGCGACGGCTGGGACGCCCACGTCGCCTTCGGAATCGCGAACCCCGGCTTCTACACGCTCATGTACGGCCAGGTCCACCCCGGCCACGCACCCGCGGCGCAAGAACGGCCCAGCGCGATGCTCCGGGCGCTGACGCGAGCCGCCGCCGACCAGGGCCGCCTGACGGTCCCGCCGGATCAGGCGGCCGCGCACATCCTGGTCGCGAATATCGGGGTCACGTTGCGGCAGATCATCCTGGCTGAGGAAGATCGTCCGTTGTCGGTGGCCGTCCGGGAGGGCGCGATCGCCGCGATCACCGGCACCGCGCCCAGCGCCGCCGACAGCAAGCACGCGGATGTCCACCGAGTGCTGGAGCACGCCGCGGCGAACCCGGAAATCCTGGGCTCGGAGGAAACGCAGCTGCTGACCAAGTGGCTGCGCACCCTGGCGGAACGAGACTGACCTCGCGGCTCACGGACCGCCGTCACCCCGCTTCCGCAGAAGTACGTGAGGGGAACCCTGAGGGAATCTGATTCCCTCAGGGTTCCCCTCACGTACCTACGCGGCCGGGCGATCGATCCGGTCGGGAAGCGGGTCGCCTTCAGGCGAGTCCGCGGCGAAGACCGGCGTCGTCCCCGCGATGCTGAGGTACCCGTCGAGACTGCGCCTGATCGCGAACCCGTACCCGTCGGAGGTGCTCGCGTAACCGGCGGAAGGCGGCGGCTCCGCGAAGAACTCCGTCGCCCAGCCTCGGTCGCGCCAGAAACGCATCGTCAGGTCGAGGTACTGATCGGACGTCTCGGCGGTGGCTCCGAGCACCCAGTAGGCGATGTCGAAGAACCGCCGGGTTTCGTCGCGGCCGTAGTCGTCGGACAGGGTCACCCCGCGGTGAAACCTCGCCTTGGGCAGGTCCGGATGCAGCAGTACCAGGGCCGATCCGGACGGCAGCGCCCGGAGGGTTTCGGCGAAGTGGCCGAGCAACCGGGCCCGGACCTCAGCCTGGGTCATCACGTCGGCTGACCGGCCGCCTCGCGGAGGACCGCGGCGGCTGCGTTTCGCACGTCGTCCAGGACACCGGCAGCCCACTGTTGCGTGTCCGCGTCCTTGAACTGGCTGTCCACCACGCCGGTCAGAACAGTGGCGGCGCGGGCCATCGCGCCGGCGAGCGTGCCGACGGCATCGGCCACCTTCTCGACCCAGTCGTCGCCGCAGGAGTCGGACACGACCGCGACCGGCACCTGGTCGACGTGGTAGAAGGTCCGGCTGGCGTCGCGCGCCGCGGCCAGAATCGCGAACACCCGGTCGGCGAGCGCGTCGCTCGCGCGCGCGACCGGGTGCCGCGGATACGTCATGGCCTCACGGCCGAGCAGGACCTCGACTTCCCGGGCGATCGCCACGGCCTTGTCCACGAACCGCTGGTTGGCCGTCGCGGTCTTCTCCGCCCAGTCCCCCTCGAACGTCATCCGGCCATTATGGGACTACATCCCGGCCCGCTCGAACGCCAAAGTGGGCAAGTCAACAGCGTGCGCCCCGCCGTCCGCCACCAGCACCGCGCCGGTGATGTACGAAGACTCCGAAGACCCGAGGAACCGAACAATAGAAGCAATTTCCTCCGGCTCGGCGGGACGCCGCAACGGCACCTCCGCAGTCACCCGCCGGTACCCCTCGGCATGCCCGCCGTCGAACCCGGCCGCCTCGGCGAACTGCTCCATCTCGCCGTCCGCCATCGGCGTCCGCACCCAGCCCGGACACACCGCGTTGGCCCGAACCCCGCGCGGCCCGTAATCCCGGGCAATGGACCGGGTCAGCCCGATCAACGCGTGCTTGGCCACCGTGTATCCGGCGACATTGGGCCCGGCGAACAACCCGGCCAGCGAAGAAACAATCACGACCTGCCCGCCGCTTTCCACCAGCGAAGGCAACGCGGCCCGGCAAAACACGAACGCGCTGGAAAGATTGGACCGGAGCGCGATTTCCCATTCCTCGTCCCCGGTGTCCACCACCGAAGACAGCCCGTGCCCGCCGGCGTTGGCCACGATCACGTCCAGCCGCCCGTACTTCCCGAGAATCTCCGCGATCGCCGCCTCCGCGTCCTCCCGGACGCTGGCGTCGCAAGCGATCACGTGCGCACCAGTCTCCGCAGCGACCTTCTCCAGCGGTTCCCGCCGCCGGCCCAGAACCACGACCTGCGCACCTTCGCCGGCGTACCGCCGAGCAACCGCAGCCCCAATGCCCGTCCCTCCGCCGGTAATCGCCACGACCCGCGTGTCTGCCATCGTCATTTCTCCCTTTCAAGCAGGAAACCCAGACCGAGCCGAATAGCCGAAGTCGGCGAGCAAGGCCTGACCGTTCACCGTCCGCGCCCGCGCGGAAGCCAGATACACCACCTGCTGGGCGACCTCCTCGGCCGCCTGCACCGGAAATCCCGGCTCGTCCAGCAGATCCCCCAAATCCCCTCGTGCCATCGGCGTATCCACCACCGACGGGCACACGCAATTGACTCGGACGCCGTCGAACTCGACCGACAGCGCGCGCGTCAACGACACCACCGCGCCCTTCGACGTGCAGTAGGGCACCATCCCCGGCGCACACACGAACGCCGAATCGCTGGCCAGGAAGACGATCGAACTCCCGTCTCCCAGCCACGGCCGCGCGTGCTTCGCGACCAGGAACTGCCCCAGCACGTTCACCGACATCACGGCGGCGAAGTCCGCGGCGCTGGTCTCCGCGAGCGGCCGTCCGACCGGTCCTGATATCCCAGCGCAGCCGACTACCGCGTCAATCCCGCCGAACGACTCCGCCACGAGCTGCACCGCCGCGGCGACCTGCCCCTCGTCGGTGACGTCCGCGCGCGCCGCGACGACCTCCCCCGGCAGCGACGGCGGCCGGACCCGGTCGATCACGCCGACCCGCGCGCCCTCCTCCAGGAACGCCCGCGCGCAGGCCAGCCCGATCCCGGACGCGGCGCCGGTGATCAGCACGGCCTTGTCCTCGAGGTCCAGTCGCATGGCGCAATCCTGCAGCAACGGCCCTTCCGGGGATTGGCAACGAGTGCATCCTTGTTGTCAGCGACCGCACGACCCCCCGAGCCCGGCTACCGCAACCCCCGGGCCACCGCGAACACTGCGGCGAGGAGCGCGAAGGGACACCATGAGCAACGCACACCCCCACCCCCTTGACCCGCTGACCGCCGACGAGCTCGCGGCAGGCCGGGCAGTGCTGGAGGCACAGGGGCTCGTCACCGAGACGACCCGGTTTCCGCAGGTCCTCCCGGTCGAGCCGGACAAGGCCGCCGTACTGGCCGGTACTGAGACCGACCGCCGGATCCAGTTCACCCTGCTCGACACCGCGACCGGCGAATCGGCCGACGCGGTCGTCTCGGTGACCGGCGAGACGCTGGTCAGCCACGAGAAGTGCGGCGAGGGCCAGCCCCCGTATCTCTTCGAGGAATACGACCTGGCCGAGGCCATCACCAAGGCCTCCCCGGAGTGGCAGGCGGCCATGCAGCGCCGCGGTCTCGGCGACCGCATCGAGCACGCCTTCTGCGCCCCGCTCGCCCCCGGTTACTTCGGCCGCGAGGACGAGACCGGCCGGGTCGTCCGTTCGCTCACCTTCCTGCGCGAGGACAGCACCGACAGCCCCTGGGCGCATCCGGTCGAGGGCCTGGTCGCACACCTCAACCTCACCGAACAGCGCGTCCTCCGGGTCGAGGACGAGGGCGACACCCCGGTCCCCGAGGACTCCGGCCGCTACGGCCACCACCCCGCGCGGACCACGCTCAAGCCGATCGAGATCACCCAGCCGGAAGGGCCGAGCTTCCAGGTCGACGGCTCGCTCGTGACGTGGGAGGGCTGGCAGCTGCGCGTCGGGTTCAACGCGCGCGAGGGCCTGACCCTGCACCAGCTGACCTTCCAGGACCGCTCGGTGCTGTATCGCGCGTCGGTGCCTGAGATGGTTGTTCCCTACGGTGATACGTCAATCGGCCGGTTCTGGATCAGCTACTTCGACGCCGGCGAATACCTGCTCGGCAAGAACGGCAACAGCTTGCGGCTGGGCTGCGACTGCCTCGGCGTGATCCACTACTTCGACGCCTTCCTCGCCGACGACCACGGCCAGCCGGTGCGCGTGCCGAACGCGATCTGCATGCACGAGGAGGACTACGGGATCCTCTGGAAACACACGGATCTCGACGGAAAGGCCGAGGTCCGCCGTTCGCGCCGGCTGGTGATCTCGTCGATCTCCACCATCGGCAACTACGACTACGGCTTCTTTTGGTATCTCTACCTCGACGGCACCATCGAATGCGAGGCCAAGGCGACCGGCATCGTCTTCTCCGGCGCCGGCGAGCCCGGGTCCGCGCATCCGCACGCGTCCGAGATCGCGCCCGGCCTGTTCGCGCCGGTGCACCAGCACCTGTTCTGCGCGCGGCTCGACTTCGCCGTCGACGGCCAGCGGAACTCGGTGTACGAAGTGGACGCTGTCGGCATTCCGATCGGCGACGAAAACCCGTATGGCAACGCCTTCACCTGGAAGGCCACGGAACTGCGCACCGAACAGGAAGCGAAACGGCACGCGAACCCGGCGACCGCGCGGGTGTGGGAAGTCCGCAGCACCGAGCACACCAACCGGCTCGGCGCGCCGACCGCGTACCAGCTCGTGCCGCGTCCGTCGGCGACCCTGATGGCGCAACCGGAATCGACGGTCTATCAGCGCGCGACGTTCGCCACGAACCACCTGTGGGTCACGCCGTACGCACCCGGCGAACGCTTCCCGGCGGGCGACCGCCCCAACGCGCACCCGGGCGGCGCCGGCCTGCCCGCGTGGACGGCGGCCGACCGCTCCGTCAGCGACACCGACGTCGTGCTGTGGCACGTCTTCGGCCCGACGCACATCCCGCGCCCGGAGGACTGGCCGGTCATGCCGGTCGACTACTCCGGATTCATGATGCGCCCCTACGGGTTCTGCGACCGGAACCCGGCACTCGACCTGCCCTCGGCCGCCCACGGCCACTGCGAACACTGAGGAAGGCTTCATGCCCGCGACCAATCTGTCCGACACCTCCACCTGGCTCCCGCTCGACGGTCTCGCCCCCGGCTTCGACGCCAACAAAGCGGCCACTGTGGACGATCTCGACAACCAGTCGTTCACTTTGGACTGTGCCGACGGCGGCACGTTCTCGATCAGCTTCACCAGCGGCCGCGCGTCGTGGAACGAGGACGGCGCCACCGGCGAGACCGCTTCCGAGACCTTCCTGGTCGATGCCGGACTGTTCTACGTGCAGTTCCACCCCGGCGCGGAAACGTCGTTCAGCCTGCTGCTGGACGTCCGCCAGGGCCGCGCGCTGGTCATCACGAGCACGATCGGCGACGGACTTCCCCGCGTGACGCAACGGTTCCGTCCCGCGACCATCCAGGGCCGCGAGGCGCACGGCGAGGAAATCGCGCCCAGCACAGCGTTGATCGGCCGCCGCGTGCAGTGGGTGTACAGCGAAGAGCACGCGTACGAGCACGTTTACCTCACCCCGCACTGGTACAGCTGGCAGTGCCTCTCCGGTCCGGAGCGCGGGCTCGCCGACACCGACGAGAACTCCGTCTACCAGATCCGGCCCGGGATCTACGTGTTCACCTGGCGCGAGAAGGTCATCCCGTGCGCGTCGGTGACCGTGGCCGACCATCGGAACGTGCGGGAACTGCGGTCGCACGGTTCGCTGTTCGGGCTGGGCGAGGACGGCAAGACGCCGACGCACTTCACCTTCGGCGCGTACGGCCGACTGCTCAGCAACACCGTCTATTCGCCGGACTACGACCCCGCTGGACAGTGACCCGTGGCGCCTGAACTGATCCTCACCAACGCCACTGTGTACACAGTGGACGAAGACCGGCCGTGGGCGACTTCGCTCGCGGTGGAGAACGGCCGGTTGACGACCGCCGAAGCCGGTCCGGACACCGAGGTCCTCGATCTCGGCGGCGCGTTCGTGCTGCCGGGTTTCGTGGACGTGCACAGCCATCACGCCCTCGCTGGCCGGGAACTGTTCGAGCTGCGCCTGAAAAGCGGCTCGAGCCTTTCCGAAATCCTCGCCGCGGTAAGGGAATGGTCTTCACGGCTTGGGCCAGACGAGTGGGTGGTCGGCGGTGCCTGGCCGTCCACTTTGGCCCCCGAACTCGGCCACGACTCCGTGCGGCGAGCGCTGGACGAGGCAGCAGGCGGACGTCCGGTCGTGCTCATCGAGGACAGCAGGCACAACCGGTGGGCGAGCAGCCGGGCGCTGGAACTGGCCGGGATCGACGCGTCCGCTCCGGACCCGACGGGCGGAACGATCCACCGCGACCTGACCAGCGGCGCGCCGACCGGCTTGCTCATCGAGACCGCGGGCTTGGCGGTGGAGCGGGCGATGCGGGACACGCGCACGCTCACCGCCGAGCAGCACGCCGAGGCTTCGCGGCGGGCAATCGAAATCCTGCACTCGTACGGAATCACGGCGTTCCAGGACGCCGGGGCGACTCTCGACATCCTCGCCGCGCTGAAAACCCTTGACGACGCAGGGGAACTGGCAGCGTGGGTCGTGTCGTCGATGCTGGTGAACGACCCGATCTTCGGCGCGGACCCGATCGGCAAACCGCTGCTCGACCGTGCCGTGGAGTACCGCAGCGAGCACCATCGGCCGGACTTCGTGAAGATCTTCCTCGACGGCACCCCGCCCGCGCACACCGCGGCGTTCCTGGAGCCGTACCTGCACCACGAGTGCTTCTGCGGCGACACCACGATGCCGCCGGAAGAACTCGCGGACTGGCTGGACGTCGCGGTCGCGGCCGGTCTCTCGGCGAAGATCCACTGTGCGGGCGACGCGGCCGTCCGGGCCACTTTGGACGCTGCCGGCGGCCTGCGAGCGCGCGGCGACTACACGACGAAAATCCAAGTGGCGCACGGACAGTTCATCCACCCGGACGACCTGGAACGGTTCGCGACGCTCAACGTGTCGGCGGACATCTCGCCGTTCCTGTGGGTGCCCGGCGTGATCCCGGAAGCCATCGCCCAGGTGATTCCCGCCGAACGCGCGACGCGGATGCAGCCGAACCGCACCCTGCTGGACACCGGCGCACTGGTCGCCGGCGGTTCGGACTGGCCGGTGAGCGAATCCCCGAACGCCTGGGAAGGCATCGAGGGCCTGATCACCCGGCAGGACCCGTACGGCAAGCACCCCGGGAGCCTGTGGCCGGAGCAGGCGATCACGCTCGCCGAGGCGATCCAGGTGTTCACGCTGAACTCCGCCCGCGCCTGCGGCCTGGACGACGTGACGGGGTCGCTGACGCCGGGGAAGTCGGCGGATTTCGTGGTGCTGGACCAGGATCCGTTCAAGACTCCGGCGAACGAACTGGCCGAGATCACGGTGCGAGAGACGTGGTTCGGCGGCAAGCGAGTGTTTTCGCGGGATTAGGGCTCGTGAGTGGCGATCCCGGTTCTCACCGCGATCGCCACTCACGACGTCGCCTTACGCCAGCAGGAACTCCGCCACCCGCTCCCCCATCAGCACTGCGGGCGCGTTCGTGTTCCCGCTGATTACCCGCGGCAGCACCGAAGCGTCCGCGACCCGCAGCCCGGACACCCCGCGCACCGCCAGCGTCGGGTCCGTCACCGCCAGCTCGTCCGTCCCCATCCGGCAGGTGCCCACCTGGTGGTGATAGGTGATCGCCGTGCGCCGGACGTACTCCCGGACATCCGCCGGTCCCGGGTACAGCTCCCGCGCACCCCACTCCTCAGCCAACGCCGGAGCCTGGCCGATCAACCGGCACTGCTCCACCGAAGCGACCAGGCTCTCGAAGTCCGCCGGGTGCGCGAGTGCGGCGAGATCGATCAGCGGCATCTCGGCGGGATCCGTGCTGCGCAACCGCAGCGTTCCCCGGCTCTGCGGCGTGATCATGCCCGCCATCAGCGAAAACCCGGTCGCGGGACCAGTCATCCACGGCTCGTACATCGGCACGCTGAAGTGGATCGGCTGGGTGTCCGGCACCTCGAGACCGGGGCGGCTGCGCCAGAACAGGTGCGTCTGCGTCACCGAAAGCCCGGTCTGCGGCGGCGCGACCTCGCGCCGATCGGTGGCGAAGATGACCGGCGACAACAGGTGGTCGTGCAGGTTTTCGCCGACGCCCGGCAGGTCCGCGACGACGTCGAGGCCCAGCGCGGCGACGTCGTCGGCCGGGCCGATTCCGCTGCGCAGCAGGATCGCCGGGGACGCCAGCGCGCCGGCGGCGAGCACGACCTGGTCGGCGAACAGCGGCTCCAGTTCGCCGTCGATCTCCGCCAGTACGCCGATGCAGCGGTCGTCCTCGAAAAGCACGCGATGCACCAGCGCGCCGGTGCGGACGGTCATCTGGTCGGCGACCGGCTCGGAGTAGCAGAGCCAGGTGTTGCGCCGCCGTCCGCCGGTCATCGTGACCTGCTGCACCGAGATGCCGTCGAGCACCCCGCTGTTGTAATTGTCGTTGAACGGCAGGCCGATCTCCCGCGCGGCGTCCACAATGGACTGCTGGATCGGCTGCAGCGGATCGTGCTGTTCCAGGTCGAGCAGGTCGCGTTCGATCCGCTCGTACACCGGGCGCACGTCGTCCCAAGCCCAGCCGGGCAGCTCCCAGCCGTCGTAGTCCGCCGCCGCGCCGCGGACCCAGATCATCGCGTTCAGCGAATGCGAGCCGCCGAGCACCTTGCCGCGCGGCAGGTGCAGCCTGCGGTTCCCGGCGTGCGGCTGCGGCACCGTGTAGTAGTCCCAGTCCTCGGCGGCATGCCACAGCTCCGCCGCGCGCGACGGGTCGTGGATCGCCGCGTTGGTGTCCGGCCCGCCCGCTTCCAGCAACGTCACCTTCGCGCCCGCGTCGACCAGCCGCCGGCACACCACCGAACCCGCCGAGCCCGCACCCACCACGATCACGTCCATGCCCTGATCCTGACCGGTCCCCCGGCTCCGCCCGGCATTGTCTTCACTCGCCGACAACGGGCGTGCCCTCGCGGACAAGACCGCCCGGCCGCCGCGCGCCGATACTCGGAGGCGACCAGAAGATTTGGGACTAGGGAGCGCCATGCCGACGACACTGCCGACACGCCTGTTCATCGACGGTCAGTGGACCGAGGCCGGCGGGGAGCCCATCCCGACCCGCGATCCGGCCACCGGCACGGTTCTCGAAGACGTCGGGACGGCGACCCAGGCCGACGTCGACGCCGCGGTCGCCGCCGCGCGCCGCGCGCTGACCTCGCCGGAGTGGGCCGGGCTCGCGCCGGTGCAGCGCGCGAAACTGCTGTTCCGTCTGGCCGACCTCGTCGAGCAGCACCACGAGGAACTCGCCGCGCTCGAAACCCGCGACCAGGGCCAGCCGATTGGTATCTCACGGCAGGTGAGCGTGACCGGCGCGGCCGAGCACCTGCGCTATTTCGCCGGCTGGGTCACGAAAATCCAGGGCACCACGAACCCGGTTTCGTTCCCGGACACCCTGCACTACACCCGCCGCGAGCCGGTCGGCGTGAACGCGCTGATCACGCCGTGGAACTTCCCGCTGATGATCCTGGTGTGGAAGCTCGCGCCCGCGCTCGCCACCGGCAACACCGTGGTGATCAAGCCGAGCGAGGTCACGCCGCTCACGAGCATCCGCCTGGTACAGCTGGCCGAGCAAGCTGGTATCCCAGCGGGCGTCGTTAACCTGGTCACCGGTGACGGCCCGGTGGGCGCGATGCTGAGCTCGCACCACGACGTCGACCACGTCTCCTACACCGGCTCCACCGCGGTCGGGAAGCTGATCACCGCGGCGAGCGCGGAGTCCAACCTCAAGCGGCTGACCCTCGAACTCGGCGGCAAGGCCCCGAGCATCATCGCCGCCGACGCCGACCTGGACGCCGCGGTCGCGGGCAACCTCGCCGGCGCGACGCTGAACACCGGCCAGGTCTGCGCGGCGTACACGCGGTTCTACGTCGACCGCAAGCGCGAGCAGGAGTTCGTGGAGAAGATGGCCGCCGGACTCGCCGGTCTGCAGGTCGGCCCCGGTCTGGAGGAAACGACGCAGGTCGGGCCGCTCGTGTCGGACAAGCACCGCAAGCACGTGGCGAACCTCGTGGCCACCGGCCGTTCCGAAGGCGCGGACCTGATCACCGGCGGCTCGGAAGTCGACCGCGACGGCTACTTCTACGAGCCGACGCTGTTCGCGGGCGTCACGGATTCGATGACGATCATGCGCGAGGAGATCTTCGGCCCGGTGCTGGCGGTGACGCCGTACGACGACCCGGACGAACTGGTCGCGCGCGCGAACGACACGCAGTACGGCCTCGCCGCGACCGTCTGGACCCGCGACATCCGTACCGCGCAACGCTATGCGGACGGGATCCGCGCGGGTGCGGTGTTCGTGAACATGCCGCCGATCCCGGACATGGCCGCGCCGTGGGGCGGGTACAAGGCGTCGGGCTGGGGCCGCGAGATGGGTCCGTGGGCGCTGGACGCGTACACCGAGACCAAGGCGGTGTGGCTGCATTACGGCTACTGAACGCGTTCGGGGCTCGGCGGTCTTTCTCCGGCCGCCGAGCCCCGTTCAGCGGGCCAGTTCCGCCAGCGACAGCAGCAAATGCGCCGACTCCGGGTACCAGATGTCCGAATGCGCCCCGGCTGGATTCCACCACCGCCCGCGCCGGAACCGCCAGCCCGACTCGACATTGACGATCCGCCGGTCCATTTCGGACCGTAGATAGTCGTCGTCCACTTTGTGCAGCACGGTATTCGCGATCTCGTCGGCCGGGGCTTTCACGCCGACGTTCCCGATCCCCTTCACCCCCTCCGCCAGCCGGTGCCACAACCCAGTGGCCCGGTCGGCGCGGGAACGGGTCAGCACGATCGGGCCGTTGATCGGAGCGTCGCGCAGCACCGGGGCGAACCGGTCGGTGAAGATGTCCGGCCGGGCAGCCATCTGGAACACCAGCAAGGTGTCCACTGTGTACGGATAGCGCGGATCAGCTCGATCCCAGCCGAGCACTGGCGGGCCATCGCCAGCAGCGGCCTGCACCGCTTCCACCACGAACCGGCCGCCGAAGGAATGGCCGACGCAGTGCAGGTACTGGCCGGTGACGGTCCGCAAACTCGGCGCGCTGCCGGGCAATTGCCGTTCCGCGTTCAGATAGCCGAGCAACTGGCCGAGCGCCTCCGCAGCCCGCCCGTCCGTGGTCATCTTGTGTGCCCGGTCGCGGATCCGCCGGTAGCCGGTCACGAACGGGTTGCTCATCGACGGCCAGCGCACCATCACGTAAAACCCTTGCCACGCACCGAGTCCTTCGTAAGACCCGGCCGCATAGCGCTCTTCAAGCAGCCCGAAGAACTGCCGGGCCCGCCGGTCCGCGGTTTCCCGGTTGTTCTGCCAGCCGTGCACGAACACGACGATGTCGGTCGCCGTCGCCGGGACTTCCAGCCACCGGGCCAGAAACCGCGCCGTCGCCTCGGCAGGCACCGGCTTGCCGGTTTCCGGATCCACGAAATCGCCGTGCTCGTCGAGGTCCAGGATCACCGGTTCGGTCACGGTCGCCCTTCCTGCCACAGATGCACGTCGATCCCGCGATACAGCGAAAACATCAGGCCAAGCGGATTGTGGTGTTCGTCGGCGAACACCCGCGCCAGCGAACGCACGATGTCGCCCAGTTTCGTACCCGAATCAATGAATTCAGTGAACAACCGCTGCGAATACTCGCGCGCGAACGCGGGCGGCAGGTCGATCTGCGGGCCGATCAGGCAGCGTCCGCCGTTGCCTAGCAAGGCTTTGCCGAAGGCCGAGTAGAACGCTGACGTCACCTGTCCACCCTGGCACGCCCCGACGTAAACGAACGGCCGCGTCGGCAGCGGCGCTTCCGCCAGCCACGCGATCAGGTCAGTGCCGTATATCCGTTCGCCGTCGCCGAGTTTCAGATACGGCTGCTCGACCAGGCCGCCGGAACCGCTCACCTTGCCGTGGCAGCCGAAATACGTGACGTGGTCAGCGAAGTCGCGGCTGCGGAAGTGCGCGGCCAGCGTCTTCTTGTCCGGCCGCAGCACCACCTCCGCCCGGCCGTGGAAGAAATCGACCACCGGCGCGATGTACGGCGTGTCCGGGAATTGCTTGTCCACGCCATGATCGACATTGAGCCCGACGACTGGTTTTCCACCGTCCACAGTGATCCGTGCGTCGAAGTCGTCGACCCGCGAGAAGGTGTGCTCCACGACGTGCCGATAGCCCCAGAACCCGGCGAGTGACCAGTTTTCGTCGTCCGGGTACTCGTCCGGCCGCCGCGGCGAGGTGTACAGCATGCCCCACGGCACGATGAGGCTGTCCGATTCGATGCTGATCACGTTCTCGCCCTCGGCGAGCGCCAATTCCAGCAGCGAACGGATCCGCTGCAGCCCGTGATCCGAACCCGCGAACAACAGCCGGTACATGAGATAGCCAGCATCGGCGAGCGCGAAACCCGCGCGCCGCAACAGTTCCGGCCGCTCCGACAGATCCCAGCCGTCGGCGAACGGATACCGGCGCGGGCCGCGTTCGGTCTGCTCGGCGAGGTCCGCGATGTGCCGCTGCCACGTTTCGCGGAGGATGTCGATCCGGGAGTTCAGCTCGCCGAGACTGTGCGTGATCCGGCCCTGGTACCCGCCGCCGCCGTCCTCGGGGAACGCGCTGCCCCAAGCCTGCACGAGAAGTCCTGGCACCCCAGGGAATTCGAGGAACCGCAGGTTGACCGTCCGCGCCCGGTTGTACGGCGGCACCGCGACGCGGCTCAGCCCGGCGGTGTTGTCGACGGTCACCTCGGCGCTCAGCTGACGGGTCATGACGGCACCTCCACCGGCAGCGCGGCCGCGATTTCCAGGAGCAGCTGGGCGTCGTGCTCGCGGTAGATCCGGAACACCAGCCGCAGCGTCCCCGGCGCGACGGGCATGACGTCGAACTCCGCCGGATCGCGCAGCCGGTCGCCGGTGATCCAGCCGATCCGCGACATCGGCTCTGCCGTCCCGGGCGCAGCGTCGAGCAGCACCCGGACCCGCACCACGCCCGCCGGTACGGCCGCGGGTTCCTTGCGCCGCACCGAAACCGCGACCCGCACCGGCTTCCCGACGACGACCGGATCTTCGGACCGGCATTCGACGCTCGCCGCCAGCAACCCCGGTACCGGCGGCGGCGCGTCGTCCGGCGATCTCGCACCGGTCGCCCGCAGCCCGGCCCAGACGACGCGCTGGGAGTCGAACGGATCCGGCCCGGGGTCCAGGTGGTCCGGCCGCACCGGATAGCCGACCCGGCCGGTCCGCCAGGTACCGGGCCGCGGATCGGCCCGCCGGGAATCGACCCGGCGAGAGTCCACCCGGCGGGAATCGACGCGCCGGGAGTCGACCCGACGGGAATCGACCCGGCGCGAATCCACGCGACGCGACTCGACTCGCGCGCTGAGCACCGCCCAGTCAGCAGCCGTCTCGGGCCGCAGCATGTCGACCTCGTGGTCCTCGTCAGCAGGTACCGGCGGCTCAGCAGCGACCGGCTCCCGAGTCCGATACCGCACCGAAATCCGCTCCGACAGAAGGTCTTCCCCATCCAACGGCCCGCGGAAACTCACGAGCCCGCTCTCCGCGTCCACAATGTCCACCAGCAACCGCAACCGGCCCAGCACAGCCTCGTTCCCTTGCGCGGTCGCCAAAGCCACCGCGGAGCCGAGCGCGTCCAGCGTGCCGCGCGGATTCCCTTCGCGGTACGCGGAACGCGCGGCCTCCACGGCGGCCGCGAGACCGGGCGGCGTTGGGGTCAGCCGGGCCGGATCGTCGGTCAGCCGCACGTACACGTGTTCTGCCGCCGACTGCGCGGTCTCCTGTTGCGCCCAGATCGTGGCCAGCTGATTCTCTTGCCCGGTCGCCATTCTCGACGGCACGAGAAAGCTCAGCGCATAACTCCGGGTTTCCCCGGCCGCCCACTGCCCGAGGTCGAGCACCGAGTCGCTGATTCGCTGCTGCGGCAACGGCATCAGCGTTTCCGCCGGGGTTGTCTGGCCGACCCAGTACAGCACGCACCCTGGCAGCTCTCGCACGAACAGCCGCATCGAACCGCCGTCGGAGCCGGCCGTGACCGTGACGCGCACGGTCGTGGTCGAAGCCTGCCGCGGCAGGTAATCCGGGTGCCGCACCACGATCGCGGGCCGCCAGGACGGACGCGGTTCGGGAACCTTGGCCGCACGCACCCGGCGGGCATGCTCCCGCAGGTTCGACCACGCCCGATTCGAGTGCGTCCGGTAGATCCGCGCGAGGTCGTCCCGCACCTGGCGAAGGTCCGGCAGCCGGGCGGCGGCCGCGGGTTGTCCGAGAGCCAGTCGCAGCAGCACTTCCCCGACCACCGCGGTCAGCCGGTCCTGTTCGTCCTCGTCCAGATCCAGTTCGCCGAGCCGGGACCAGGCTGCGGCGGCCTCGTCCACACTGGACAGTTCCGTGGCGAGCGCCCGCACCGCGCCGACCCGGGCCTCCGTGCTGTCAGGCACCTCGTCCAAAACCGCCGCCGCGCCAACGCGATCGCCGTCCCGGAGCCGGATCCGCGCAAGCCCGAACGCCGCCGCGACCATGGCCCGATCGCAGGCCCATACCGCGTCGTAGTAACGCGCCGCAACGTCGGTCGAGCCCCGCAGTTCCGCACAGAAACCCAAGGCCAGTAACGGTGCCAGCTCGCCCGGCAGCTGACTAGCGCACTCCCGGTACTGCCGCTCCGCGTCGTCGAGCATCCCCGCGTCCAGCAACACCCCAGCGCCGCGCCAAGTTTCCCCGACCTCATCAGAACCGCTGAAAAGCGCAATCGGCAACGCTGCCCGCACGTCCTCGCGCCGCAGCGCGTCGTCGGCACGCAACGGCGGTTCCGCAGCCCAGGCCTCCCACTCCGGCACCCCGAGCCCCGCCCCAGCGAGTCCGCGAGGATTGCTGAACTGCTGGGAGACGGCCGGGCGCGGCACGCGAGTGCGCTGGCTGAGCAGCAGCCGCAGCACCCCGCGCAACTGCTCGGCCATGTCGTCGGCAGTAGCGAACCGGTCGGCGTAATCCGCGGTCGCCCGGTCGATCAGGGCTCGCAGCATCTCCGTTCCGACGCTGTCGTCCGGCCCGCGGCAAGCGCGCAGCAGCTCCGCGAGGGTGAGGCCGAGCGAATAGAGATCCGAACGGACGCTGACGCCTTCCCGGTCCAGCTCGGACCGCGACGGCTGATACGCCGGGGTGGCGACGAGCACGCTGTCCCGGTCGTCCTGCCGCCGCATCGAGCCGAGATCGACGAGCGTGATCCGGTCGCCGTCCTGCAGCACGTTGTCCGGTTTCACGTCGACGTACAGCAACCCTCGCTTGTGCAGGTATCCGATCGCGTCGAGCAGCTGCAGCCCGTACGCGGCGACGTGCTCCGGGCGCAGCCGTTTCGCGCGCCGGGCCACCGTCCGCAGCGAAATCCCGCGCACGTATTCCATCACCAGATACCCGATGGGCTGGCCGGTTTCCGGATCCGGGCCTTCGACGTGGGCGAGGGTGCGGACGATGTTCGGATGGTCCAGTCTCAGCAGGCGCGGGACGACGGCGGATTGCGCGGCGGCCAGCGCGCCGTCGCGGTCCCGTTCGCCGATCAAGCCTTTGAGCACCACGAACCGGCCGCCGTCGGCCTCGTCGCGGGCGAGGTAGATCCAGCTGAACCCGCCGATCGCGATGCAGCCGACGACCGCGTAACGACCGACGACGACCATGCCCGGCTCCAGCGCGGGCTGGAAGCTGAACGGCGCGCCGCACCGGACGCAGTAACCGCGGGTCCGGCCGGCCCGCGAGCCCTGGTCGCGGCCCACCGGATTGCCGCACTCCGCGCAAAACCGGCGAGACTCCGGCACCGTCGCGTCGGGCACGACCGCGTCGTACGGGTCGGTCAGAGTCGCTTTCGGCAGCGCGACCCGCAGGTCCCCGGTGTCCGGCATCGGCAGGCGGCCAGTGCGCACGAGGAGTTCGTCGAGCCGGTCCTCGATCACCGAATCGTCGGTCACCCATTCGCGCAGCTGCGGGAAGTACGCCAGCACGGTGTCCGCCGGAACCAGCCGCACCGCGTAATCGACCACCACGATGCCGAGCAGTCGCCCGGTGGCGCGGTCGAACACCGGACAGCCGGACAGGTCCGGGTCGACGCGCCCCTCCAGGAGCGTGAGCGGGACCCGTTCACCGTCCGGCACGCCGGTGGTGGCGCGCACCCAAATGCCGTAGCCGAGGCGGAGGGGAAGACTGTGGATCCGGACTTCCCGCCCGGATTCGACCTTGCGCCGGAGCATCGCGCCGCCGCGTACCGGAGTCTCGAGTTCGAGCAGCGCGAGGTCGCCGCGCCCGCCCGCGCGCGGCGGGACCAGCCCGGCCAGTGCCGCGGCCCCCGCCGATTCGATCCGGAAAGCGGTTTCGTCGCGGGCCGCCCGGGAGCAGGTCAGCACGTACCGGCCGCCGATCAGCACGCCCGCGCCGAGGAGGCGGCCGTCGGCAGCGTGGATTCGCGTCTGCCCCGTATTCCACCCCAGATCAGCGGCCACGAGGTAAAACCTTACCCGGGGACGGCCGCCGGATCGTTCAGTTCGGGCAAAGCCGTCCGGTCACCCGGCGCGACGGGTCGCCCTCCCCGAATGGACGTATTGCGCGCGGCCGGTGCCGTCGTCGCCGAGGAAGACCAGCGGCAGGTGGATCCCGGCCTGCGCCTCGCGGAGGATCAACGTGTCGCCCTCGAGGAAGACCAGTTCGGATTTGCTGGCGGAGCTCAATTCCGCGGCTGTCCCTTTAGGACGTTGCTCCAACCAGACCCGGCCGTCGTCGTCCTGCGAGACCACGAGATCGGCGACCGTGCTGGCGTAAGTGCCGAGATACCGGTCCGCCGCGAACGCTTCCGGCTCGGACGGCGGACGCGGCGGCAGCGACACCTCGACGCCCCCGAATTCCTTGAGCAGTGCGGGAACGAGGTCGGCGTACAGGCTCATCGCGTCGCCGCCGTTGGTCAGCAAGGCCACCGCGAGGTCGCTTTCGGGCACCAGCCGGAGGAACGCCGCCTGGCCGATGGTGTTGCCGTCGTGGCCGTAAACCTGGCCGCTCGGGGTGTCGAACAGCTCCCAGCCGAGGCCCCAGGCGTCGCCCATGATGCCGAGCGGCGGGAGGCTGACCTGCCGCTGCACCATTGCCGCGGCGCTTTCCGCGCTCAGCACTTCGGCACCACCAGCGAGGTGCATGCGGGCGAAGGCGAGCAGATCCGCCGCGGACATCGCGAGCGACGACCCGGCCGGGCCGTTGGACCGCAGCATCGACCAGAACGGCGCGGGCACGAGGTCGGCGCCCGGCTCGGGTTCGAGATGCCCGATCGCGGCGCGGTGCCGGATCGCGTCGAGGGCGTTCGGGGAGAATTGCCGGAGCTTGAGCGGTTCGGCGAGGTGCTCGCGAAGGCAGTCCTCGTAATGCTTGCCGCGCAACACTTCCACGAGCCGTCCGAGGACGACGTACCCGGCGTTGTTGTAGGAGAACAGCTCCCCGGGCGGGAAGAGCTGCGCGACGCCGTCGAGGGTCGCGACGAACTTCTCCACCGCGTCGTCCCCCGGTCCGGTGTCGGTGAAGAGGTCGCCCTCGAACCCGGCGGTATGGCTGAGCAACTGGCGCACGGTGATGGCCGCGTCGCCCAGTTTGAGGTCGGGGAGGTACTGCCGGATCGGGGCGTCGAGGTCGACCAGGCCCTCGTCCACGAGCTGCAGGACGAGGGTTGCCGTCCAGACCTTGGTGATCGAGCCGATTTGGAATACCGAATCGATGGTGGCGGTGACGCCGGTGCCAAGATTGAGCACCCCGGCGGCCGCGGTGGCCGTCTCGTCGCCGACAGCCACCGCGACGACCGCGGCGGGGACGTGGTGTTGCGCCAGCAGCGCGGGGAGGTCCTGCTCCAGCCGCCTGCGGAGAGCGTCGAGCTTGTCCATCCCGGGAAGCTATCGCTCCGCTGAGCCGAAAACTTCGTCCCTGGCTACGGAAAAACCGGCGGCATGCTGGAGCAGCGGACGAACTGCTCAGACGAGCACTTCGCCGTCCCGCACCACGACTCGGCCGCCCGCGATCACCAGCGAACGCACCGGCACCCGCATCAACGCGTCCGGCACGTTCTCCGCCGCCACCAACACCACATCCGCCCGGCAACCCGGTGCCAGATCATGCCGCTGCCGAGCCACGAACGACGCCGCCCGCCGCGTCGCCAGCTCCACCGCCGCCACGAGGTCCTCGTCCTTCCGCAGCCCGTGCAACCGGGCGAAGCCGAGCGCGATCTGCAGGACGTCACCGTCGCCGTACGGGGACCACAGGTCGCGGATTCCGTCGGTGCCGAGCCCGACCGGGACCTCGCGCGCGGACAACTCGGTCCAAGGCAGCGGGGCCGTCCGCACCGGGGCGACGGTCGCCAGCGAGATGCCCGCCTCGGTGATCCGGTCGAGCAACGCCGCCTGCCGCGCCGGGGGAACCTCGCCGAGCGCGAAACCGTGCGAGACGGTGACCTTGCCCTGCAGCCCGGCGCGCACCGTCCGGTCCGCGATCAGCTCGTACTGGAACGCGCCCAGCTCGCCGCCGTCGTGCAGGTGGATGTCGAGGCCGACACCGCGGCGCTCGGCGATCTCGAACAGCCCGTCGAGCTGGCCGACCGGGTCGCGGTCGATGCCCGCCGGGTCGAGGCCGCCGATCCAGCCCGCACCCGCCGCCGCGGCCTCGTCGAGCAGTTTGAGCACGCCGGGCCGCCGCAGCACGCCGTCCTGCGGGAAGGCCACGATCTCAACCTCCACCGCGCCGCCCAGCCGCTGCGCGGCCTCCCGCACGATCTCGATGCCGCGCAGGCCGAGCCCCAGGTCGACGTCCACGTGGCTGCGCGCCGCGGTGGTGCCGTGCCGCAGGAACTCGCGCAGCACCGTCTCGGCGACCTCGACGCTCGGGATCCCCAGCGCGTCCCGCTCGGCCCGCTCGTGCGCGATGCGGCCTTCGGTGCTCGCGACGCCGCCGTAGGACACCCACGGCTTGCCCCACCAGCTCTTGTCGACGTGCGCGTGCGAGTTGACGAACCCGGGCAGCGCGAGCAGGCCGGCGCCGTCGATCCGTTCGCCCTCCACCGGGGCCGAACCGGCGGGCCGGACGTCGGAGATGCGGTCGCCGTCGAGGACGATGTCGGCCAGGTCGCCGCCCCACGGGCGCACGCCGGTCACAGTGAGAGAAGCCATGATAATGGTATACCAAATTATCGGGCTCCTGTCCCGCGAGCCTGGCCCTGACACTCCCAGGACCGAGGGGTACTGGCCGCGCCGCGCCGCCGGCAGCACCATGGACGGCAGCCGCGACGGCACCGGCGCGGCGAGAAAGAAGGGCGGAACATTGACCGACAACCTCCCCGGCGGGACGTTCACGTTGGCTGGGCACACCGTCGCCCGCCTGGGATACGGCGCGATGCAACTGGCCGGACCCGGCGTCTTCGGGCCGCCGAACGACCGCGACGAGGCGCTCGCGGTGCTGCGCACGGCCGTCGAGCTGGGCGTGAACCACATCGACACCGCTGACTTCTACGGGCCGTACGTCACGAACGAGCTGCTCCGCGAAGCGCTCGCGCCGTATGCCGGGCTGCAGATCGTCACGAAGGTCGGCGCGGTGCGCGACGACCAGGGCGGCTGGATCCACGAGCGCTCGCCCGAGCAGCTGCGCGAACAGGTGGAGTCGAACCTGCGGAACCTCGGCGTCGAGGCGCTGGACGTGGTGAACCTGCGCGTCGGCGGCGGCGCGGACGGACACTCGCCGGTGCCGGGTTCGCTGGCCGAACCGTTCGGGGTGCTCGCCGAGCTGCGCCAGGAAGGCAAGATCAAGGAACTCGGCGTGAGCGTGGTCGACGCCGAGCAGGTGGCCGAGGCGCAGTCGATCGCGCCGGTGGTCACCGTGCAGAACTGGTACAACGTCGCGCACCGCGGGGACGAGAAGCTGATCGAATCCCTTGCCGCCCAAGGGATTTCCTACGTCCCGTTCTGGCCGCTCGGCGGGTTCAGCCCGCTGCAGTCCTCGACGCTGGACGACGTCGCCGCCCGGCTCGGCGCCAGTCCGAAGGCGGTCGCGCTGGCCTGGCTGCTGCACCAGTCGCCGAACATCCTGCTGATCCCCGGCACGTCGTCGGTCGCGCACCTGCGGGAGAACGTCGCGGCGGCCGACCTGGAACTGCCCGCGGACGCCCTTGCCGAATTGGACACCATCGCCGGATAGCGGCGGATCGGGGTGATGATTGTCCACCGGCGTCGACAATCATCACCCCGAATCGCGGCGGAAAACACGCCCGTAGTTCCCGGTGAACGGACGGCGAATTCCCCTCCGCCGCCGCGAAATAACCCGACGAACGACGGTGCACCGAAACTCCCGGCGAGATTAGCGTGGTCGACGGCAATTTCCGCCACGCTAAGGAGAAATCGCGCCGATGACCGTCAAGAGCGCCTGCGCCGCAATTCTCGCCGTCGCCGGGCTGATCGCCGCCCCGGCCACCGCTTCGGCTGCGGTGTCCGAACTGCCCAGCTACGCACAATGGCAGGCCGACGTCCGCGAAGCCGTCGACCCGGCGATTCCGTGGCTGACCGACCGGGTCACCCAGGGCGGGTCCAAGCTGGCGATCGTGCTGGACATCGACAACACGTCGCTGGAAACCGAATACCATCCCGGCGAACCGAACAAGCCGGTCCTCGCGGTCGCCCAATGGGCAGGTCAGCACCACGTGTCCGTGCTGTTCGTGACGGCGCGGACCAGTTCCTCCTCCGCGCGCAAGCAATTGAGCAGCGCGGGCTATCCGATCGACGCGATCTGCACCCGCGAATCCGGCGAGGGCACCGCGGAGGGCAAGCAGCGCTGCCGCGCCGACCTGACCCAGCAGGGCTACACGATCACGGCGAACATCGGCAACCGGTCCACCGACCTCGAAGGCGGGGACTACGAAAAGGGCTTCAAACTGCCGGACTACGACGGCCAGCTTTCCTGACTCGTGAGTGGCGATGCCCGGTTGTAAACCGATCGCCCCACAACAGCAAAAGCGGCTCA